>JAFSHA010000139.1 GCA_017440565.1 Eggerthellaceae bacterium
GGCTACCGCGACCCGGCCAAGGACGAGTACGGATGGGCCCGGATGTGCCAGGTGCTCGGCAACTTCTTCGGCGGCACCAACTGCGTCGGCATCGGGCCGTACACCACAGACGAGCGCATGGACCCCGGCGACAACGGCATCTACGTCATCGAGGGCTGGAAGATCGTCGAACGCGCCGGCCTCTACGAGGGCTTCTCCGAGCAGCGGGAGTACGACTTCGACCAGATGCTCCGCGACTTCGACAGCTCGATGCCCGCAGGCGATCGGCTCGGAGAGTTCCTGGACTCCGTCGAGGTGCCCGTCGGCGAGCTTCAGGTCGGCGACGAGGTGTACATGTTCTCGCACTACGACGACTGGAAGGCCTACCCGGTAGTCGGTTTTGGCCAGCCCGAGTTCAACAAGATCTCGGTGTGGGTGAAAGCCGATGACGGCAGGACCGAGGTCACCTACCCGGACCTGCCGTACGTCGCCTGGATGGACCACGACGGAGACTTCAGCTGGAACTCCAACAACTACGTCCACGGACCGCTGGCCCGCATCAAGCCGCGCAAGTAACCGACAACGCAAAGGCGCGGGTCCGCCTGGGCCCGCGCCGGAAAGGACACCATCATGGCAAGCAGGATGATATCCGCGGCCGAGTGGGGCCGCATCAAGGGCGAGTACGCCTTCGTCCGCAATGTGTCCGATTTCGAGATGCCGCCCGAGTGCCGCGAGCACCAAGACTGGCAGAAGGTCTACAAGGAAGGCTGCGACTCCAAGTACGGCACCATCATGGTGTCACATTCGATGCGCGCATGGCGCCATCCGACCTTCGACGAGTTCTACGGCGGGGCGGTGATCGACTAGCGGGGCCTAATCCACCGGTGAGCCCAAGTATAGCCGCTCGAAGTCTCGTCGGTAGGGGCCCTTGATGCCCAGCTCGTCGACGTCGTCCATACCGCGCACACCGAAGCTCTCCAGGTACGACCTCACCTCGGCCTCATCGCATAGGATTCCCCTGAAAGCCGCCATATCGTAAAGCTCGCCCACGGCGATCGCCGCCCCCATACGGAAGTAGTCGTTTTTGCTGTAGGGTCCCTTGCCGAACCTCTCTGAGCCCATGAGCGCCACCTCTTTCCATGCTCATCTATCTGTTACGCGCATGTTAGGCTCCACCTCAAGCTTCGGGAGTACCACGCCGTGGACACCTGACCGCGTTCTCGCATCCATCGCCCCCAACCGCCGCACACCGCCAGCGAACCTCGGAAGCGCATCGTCGCCGAGAGCCCAGCCAGCTGCAAGGCGCGAAAAACTTCCGCCATGCGGAACTCGGGGCCTGCCGGTTTTCGCTCGTCCCCTTGCATCTGTCCGGAACCCCGGCGCCACAAGCGCCACGAGGCCCGCAAGGGGCGGGCCGCAACCATAGGAGGTCAAGATGGGAAATGCAAGAACGCTCGAGGTCATGGTCATCCCGACGGGTGGGCTCCCGTACCGCAAGACGCTCGAGGTGGATACGCGAGGTAGCTTCCTTCACGGGCTGCAGGCATGCGTCGGTGGGCCGATCGAGCCGGCGGGTTACATCTTCGGAGACGCGCCGTCCGTGTACGTCAACGAGGAGGGCCTGCTCACCGCCTCGCTTGACACCGCGAACCGGGCAATCTACGCGACGCGCGAGATGGCCGAGATGGGGTATCTCTCCCAGATGGACTACTCGCACGCGGTCGAGGAAGGCGAGCTCTACTCCATCGTCTTCGGAAACATGGTCTGCGTGGGGTTCGACCCGGAAACCGGCGAGGACCGCGACATCACCGATACGGAGGCCGAGCGAGTCATGGAGCGCTTCGGCAGCGCGGAGTCGATCGAGTCTGGCGCTGTTGAATACCTCAGGCTCGCGTTCCGCAGACGGGCCGCCGGATAGGCCGCCTTCGTCGCCAGAGCCCCTTCGCAGGTATCCCAGAATGCCAGTGCGGAGGGGTTCGCGCATCACTGCGTACAGCACGTCCCGTCGATAGCTGTTCCACGATTTACCGATAGCCTTTCCACGCTTCGACGATAACAGCGAGACGCCGGGGCTCGCACCACGCGTTTGAACCATGCGCGTGCAGCCCTTTCCAACCTTGCGGATATCCCGGTGGACCATGCCGGCATTCGCTATAGCCGCAATCCCGCCCAAACAGTAAAATTGCGGCTGAGTGACAAATCGAGATTCGCGGGGATGATGCAAGTGAATTACAAGGTCATCGATAAAGACACTTACTACAGAAAAGGCGTGTTCCGCCACTTCACAGAAGATTGCGCATGCTCGACTTCCATGACGGCGAGGATTGATGCCACCGACCTTGTCCGTCATTCCAAGGAGACCGGGACGAGGTTCTACATCAACTTTCTTTACATCCTGTCAAAGGTCCTGAACTCCCGCGAGGACTACAGGATGGGGTATCTTAGGGAAACGGACGAACTGATCTGTTACGACGTTATCAATCCCATACAGTACATCTTTCATGAGGATACAGAGACCTTCACGCTCGTCTATACGGAATACGATGAGGACTACGAGAAGTTCTACGCAGCGGCTCTGCGGGATGCCGAAGAGGCAAAGAAGACCAGGGAATACGGCTTTGACATCGTGAATCATCCCAACTGGTTCGATGCGTCGTGCATACCGTGGCTGTCCTACGATGCCATGCATCTTGAGCTGCCCGACGTTCATATGTTCTTTGCGCCGATTATCAACTGGGGAAAATACAAGGAAGAATGCTCATGTACGGTAAGGAAGCAAGCAACCGAAAACAAGAGATAGACCGCCAGCACTACACTATTCCGAACCAAAGACCAAAAGATAAGCATTGTGGGAAAATCTAAACTTTTGGATTTTCCTACAATGCCAACTAC
>JAFSHA010000140.1 GCA_017440565.1 Eggerthellaceae bacterium
CACGCTGATATTTCTGGGCCCTGGCCGAACACCTTCGCCGGCAGCACCTCCATGGTGGTGTTCTCGAGGTCGGCGCTCACATAGTGAGTCTTGATACCGGCGGCGTTGATCTTCTCGAAGAAGTAGATGGACATACGCAGGTTCACGTCGCCCACGCCCTCGATGGTCAGGCCCACGGAGTTCTCACCCGGATCGAAGACGCCGTCCTTGCCCGTGCAGTCGTCCTTGAACTTCAGCAGGTAGTTGCCGTTTTCGAGCGCGAAAACGTCTTTGGTCTTGCCGGAATAAACAAGCTCCTGAGCCATGGTGGATTTCCTTCCTACGCACCATTGGAAACCGAGTAATACGCGCTTAAGTTTAGCAAGCCAAGCCAAGCGCATGACGGGAAACAAACCCGAACTGTGGCATTTTAACGCCAGCGAAACAAGATAGGGCGCGCGCAATGGATTTTCGGCAAAAGCACCTTTTCGACGGCAAAGCGAAGGGAGGCAAGAGGCTTGAGGCAGCAGATTCGCAAGCTATCCCTGCCAGCCGACAGCGCGACCCAAGCGGTTCGCGTTTCCTACAGCACGAACAGGAGCACGGCGAAGAAGTGGAAGATGGCGCCCGCCAGCACGAACAGGTGGAAGACGAAGTGCATATAGGGGATCTTCTTCAGCACGTAAAACACCGCGCCGACCGTGTAGCACACGCCTCCGACGATGAGGAGCACGAGGCCCGTAGTAGGCAGAGCCGCCACCAGCTGCGGGACGAACGCCACCACCGACCAGCCTAGAAGAACGTAGATAATCGCCGAGATCCAGCGAGGGCGGTAAGTCCAAAATGCCTCAATCGCAATGCCGGCAAGCGCGACCACCCATACGAACGCCGCCAGAAGGTATCCGCCCGCTTCGGCTAGCGTGATCAGGCAGAACGGCGTGTAAGTAGCCGCAATGAGCACGTAGATGCCGCTGTGGTCGAGCACCTTGAACACACGCTTGGCACGACGTGCGGGAATGGCGTGGTAAAGCGTGGACATGGTGAACTCGAACAGAAGGGCCACGCCGTATACGATGGCGGCCAGCAGGTACACTCCCCCGCCCGCGCCCACAGCTGCCACGATAAGCAGCACGAGCGCCGCAACGGAAAGGGCAGCTCCCACGCCATGCGAGATGGCATTGGCAATTTCCTCGCCCAGAGAGTAGTCGCCGTCACCGGGGTTTCGACGAGCACGCATCTTTCCATCGCGCTCGGCAGCCGATTTCATGAACGCAGAGAGCTCGAGGCCAAGCGCGCTTTGGCCGCCTGCACCAGCCACAGCCGACTTACGGGAAAAATCATGAGTCACGTTGCGCCCCTTTCCTTGCCAATCCTTCGAAACCATGAGCAACGAGGTCATAGCCTCACGTTACCACGCGGCTTGAGCCAATCCAGCCACGCAAGCGCATCCGATTCCGAAACGTCAATGAGACGCATGGTGCTGCCTCCCACTCCCGCAGCCGTGCGCACGAATATAGTGCGCGTGCCGGCACGACGCTGGAAGGGGTTGACCCGCGTGTATCCGAACTGAATCTTCCCACGCGGGAAGCTGGTCGACTCGCGCGCAAGACCGCCAAGCGTAATCTGCATGAAACGCTGGTTGTAAGCGAAGCTCGACTCGCGGAACCACAGGACGGCACCCACCGCATCGACGGCCATGAGGGCGACGGCGAACACATAGCCTGCAATAGCCAGCGCTGTGGCGTACGGCATGACCTCGGCGATGTCGGGGTCGCCGGAAAGGCTTGCCACGACGCTTAAAGCTATGTGACACGCAGCCGTGAAAACGCCCAGCCAGAAGCCGAAGCCCTGCAGAATGCAGCGCCTGATGATGCCGCGGCGCAACGCGACGCGCGGCAGGGGCTGCGCCTCGAAGGGAACGTCGGCATATTCCGGAATGATGCCCGCCAGGATTTCAGAGACGCGGCTCATCTTCACGAAGGGATGAATGACCAAACCGCCCGTCCGGACGCCCTGGTTGGAGCCGTCCTCTCCGGAAACGGCCTCGACCTTGCCAAGCGAAACCTCGCAGCAGCCCAGCAGGCGGCGAACGAGGCTTTGCCGCACGGTGACCGACTGCACGCGGTCGACGTCCACGCCGCTGAACTGATGCTGCAGCAGGCCGCGCTCGACCTCGATGCGGTTGCCGCGCCGACGCGCTTTGAAACCGCCGAACGAAATGCAGGTGGCCACGGCGGAAAGGCCCCAGATAAGCAGGACGACGCCGAACACCAGGACGGCGGCCCCGCCGGCAACCCACATCGGGCCCTGCACCACCGCATGGCCCACGGCGTCAACCGCGCCGGGCGCGAAGCTCAGGGCGCCTTCGAGCACCTGGCCAACCACGCCGAGCACGCCCACCAGCACAAGCGCGAACGCCGTGTTGTTGGAAAGGCCCGTGAGGATGAGCTCCTTGTTGGTCAGGCCGTATTCGAAGCTGACCTGTCCGGTATCGATCGACTCCCCCGCGAACACACCGCCGATGTCGTCCCAAAGATTAGCCGGTGCATCAAGCACGTTGCCCTCAGCCACGCTCGCGTTCGCCCACGTCAATTCCGCGAAGCGCGCCCGATCCTCTTCCGAGGCCTCGCCAGCCTCGACGGCAAGCGCGAAACGCTTGCGCGCGAACAGTTCGCGGCGCAGAAGCTCGGCGTCTTGCTTGGTGAGGTACGGGACGATGGTGGCCTTGTTCGCCGAACCGCCCGCCGTGTCGATGCTCACAGTACACACGCCGAAGATGCGCTGCAGAAGCGAGGCTCGCTGATCGACCGACTGAATGCGCTGGTACGGGATATGCACGCGCTTCTTGCTGAAAATGCCCTGGTAGAAGTTGAATTCGGCAGGGCCGATCTCGTACCACAGGTGCTTGTAGGAAATCACCTGGACCACGACGGCGACGATGATGACAAGCAGGACGAACACGCCGCAGACGGCAAACACCATAAGGGTGACGAACATGTCCTCACCCGATGTATCCGCAAGGACGCCGATGAGCGACGAGCCCATGGAGATGGCGGTTGCGAACAGGATGACGGCGACTATGCGCAGGCTGCCCAGCCACATGTAGCTATGGTGGACATGATGCTTCTCAGGTTCCATGGCCTACACGTCCTCGCGCGCCAGACGAGCAAGTTCGGCGGCCTTGTCGCGCAGAAGCTCAGCTTCGGCAAGGCCCAAACCGGGAATGGCATGCTCTCCAGCAGCAGTGGAAACCGTCACGCTGGCCAGGCCGAACGCGCGTAGGATGGGGCCTTGGCGCGTGTCGGTGTTCTGTACGCGAATAAACGGGATGATGTAGCGCTTGCGCCACACGATGCCCTTCGCGATGTCCAGGTAATCGGCACTCACCTCGTAGCGCCAACGCGCGAAGCGAATGGGCGGCAGCACGACAAGGAAGACGACCAGCGCAACCGCAAGCAGCGCGACGATCGCCATGAGCACCAAGCGCACCCACCCGACCTCCGGCTCCACGACAGCCGCTATAGCAAACGGGACGAAGCAGCACAGAAACGTGAGCACAATCCAAATGGCGTCGCTGATGCGCCAGACGTTCTTGATCTTCGGGTCAAGCTGGTTTGCGGGCATCTCCCTCATGCAAGCCTCCTAGACAAGCGAGAACATGTAGTCCATCTCGAAATTCCAGGTCTCCTGGTTGACATCCCATTCGGAACCCGATCCCTCGATGTCGATGATGGCCCAGTTGCAGGCTTCCTCGACCTCGGCCTCATGAATCTCAGTCATGAGAATCTGGCCTGCGCGCTGGTTGTACTCCTCGTCGGACATGCCCTCGGCACCGGGGGCGGAGGCCAGTTCGGCGAGTTCCTCGTAGTAGTCCTCATAGATGTCGTAGATGTCCTTGCAGGAGATGCTCACGCCAACGTAGCCAGTGCCGTCACCGTACAGGTCAACCTCGTCGACCAGATACGTAAGCCCGTCGGTGATGGCAAGCGCGTACTCGGTGGAGTCGATCCCGCACTGCTCGAAGGTAAGGCCCGTGGCCTCATAGAAGCCCTCTTCGGCAATGACGCCAATATTGGCGATGATGGCCGCATCGTCGGCGATAAGCGCGTCGAACTCGGCGGAGACCCTGTCGACGGCCGCCTGCTCTTCGGAGGTGAGAAGGCGCTCGGCGAAGGGGACGTAGGGCTCTTCCTCGATGAAGTTATCGGTATAGTCGTAGTCCTCGATGATCTCGATGACGCCACTGCTAGAGAGATCGTCGTAGAGGTTCACGCCGACGATGGCCGCGAAGACACCAGCAATGATGACGAGAACAAGCGAGAGAATGGACAGCACCAGGCCCACGATGCCGCAGATGCGGCCAGCCTTCGCGCGACCGAAGGGG
>JAFSHA010000141.1 GCA_017440565.1 Eggerthellaceae bacterium
GAGCGCCCCGCACCTCATCCGCGACAACTCCAAGTGCGTGCTGTGCCGCCGCTGCATCGCGGTGTGCCGCAAGAACCAGGAGGTCGGCGTGCTCGCCGCCTCCGACCGCGGCTTCGCCACCCACGTCGAGAGCGCCTTCGGGCGCGGTCTTGGCGAGGTCGACTGCGTGGCCTGCGGCCAGTGCGTGGCCGCGTGCCCCACGGGCGCGCTTTCGCTCAAGCGCAGCGTTCCCGCCGTGCGCGCCGCCCTTGCCGATCCCGCTAAGAAGGTCGTCGTCGTTCCGGCCCCGGCCGTTCGCGTGGGCCTCGGCGACAAGTTCGGCATGGCGATCGGCTCTAACGTCGAAGGCAAGATGGTTGCCGCCCTGCGCCGCCTGGGCTTCGACAGAGTCTTCGACGTCGACTGGGCGGCGGACGTCACCATCATGGAGGAGGGCACCGAGCTCATCGGCCGCATCAAGCAAGGCGGAACCATGCCCATGTTCACCTCCTGCTGCCCCGGCTGGATCAAGTACATGGAGCACAACCATCCTGAGATGCTGGGCAACCTGTCCTCCTGCCGATCCCCGCAGCAGATGATGGGCGGTCTCGTGAAGACCTACTGGGCGGAGAAGGAGGGCCTCGATCCGGCCGACGTCGTGGTCGTCTCCGTCATGCCGTGCACGGCAAAGAAGTTCGAGGTCTCCCGCGAGGAGCAGCGACTTGAGAACGGCTGCATGCCGGTTGACTTCTCCATCACCACGCGCGAGCTTGCCGATATGATCGTCGAGGCCGGCATCATGTTCGACGTGCTGCCCGACGAGGCGTTCGACCCCGTGCTCGGCGACTCCACCGGCGCCGCCGTCATCTTCGGCGCCACGGGCGGCGTCATGGAGGCGGCCCTGCGCACGGCGGCCGTCGTGCTCGCGGGCGAGGGCGCCGACGTGCCGCTCGAGTTCACCGAGGTCCGCGGCATGGAGGGCGTCAAGGAGGCGACGTACGAGGTGGGAGGCGTGACGCTGCGCACCTGCACCGCTTCAGGCCTCGTGAACGCCGAGAAGGTCATCCGCGCCATGGAAGCCGGCGAGGCTGCCTACGACTTCATCGAGGTCATGGCATGCCCGGGAGGCTGCGTGAACGGCGCCGGCCAGCCCATCCACACGCCCGCCCAGAAGGCGCTGGGCGACGTCAAGGGCAAGCGCGCCGCGGGCCTCTACGGCATGGACGCCGAGATGCCGCGTCGCCGCAGCCATGAGAACCCCGAGGTCAAGGCCCTGTACGCCGACTACCTCGGCGAGCCCTGCGGCTGCAAGTCGCACCACATCCTGCACACCACCTACGTTCCGCGCGACAAGTACAACGTGTAGGAAGATCCTAGGTCGTCGCGGAGGGGGAGCGCCTCCTTCGCGACGGCTGGTTGGGGATTACGTCCCCGAAAGTAAGACGAGGCGCGCCTTCCTCTCGAGTGGGCGCGTTGAAGAAGGAGGACCACCATGGCAATTCCGTCCATTAACGCTGAGGAGTGCACGGGCTGCGGCCTGTGCGTTGACGCCTGCGCAGCCGACGCGCTGTCCCTCGTAGACGACGTCTGCGTCGTGAACGAGGCTGAGTGCATCGAGTGCGGCATCTGCCTCGATGAGTGCGCTTTCGAGGCCATCACCGCGTAAGTCCGCGTAAGCCGGCGACTTCCGAGTGCGAAACGGTTCGGAAGTCGCCTTCGTGAAGGGACAAAGATGCTCACCGTCGTCTTTCTCATTCTCTTTCCCGTGCTGGCCGCGCTCGTCTTGCTCGTCGTGAGGGGCGAGGGTGCGCGCAAGGTGGTCAGCATCGGATCGGCGTTGGTTATCGGCGCCGGCTCTATCGTCCTTGCCGTTCAGTACCTGGGGCAGGGGCCCGCGTTCTTCTACATCAGCTCGTCGTACGTCGACATGGCGTGCTTCGCCGTCGACGTCGTCCTGATGCTCGCCGTCATCAGCTACGGCGTCAAGTACCGCAAGTGGGCGGCCGTCGGTCTTGCGGTCGTCGCCATCGCCATGGCGGCTTACTTCGAGTTCGCCGTGGCCCATCACGCGCACGTAGCCCAGGGCCTCTACATTGACGACCTCTCCATCCTCATGGCGCTCATTATCGGCATCGTGGGAAGCTGCATTTGCGTGTACGCCCTCGGCTACATGCACGACTTCCAGCATCATCAGCCCGAGGGCGCCGACGACCGCCGCCCGGCATTCTTCGCGCTCATGTTCCTGTTCCTCGGCGCGATGTTCCTCATCGTGTTTGCGAACAACATGGCGTGGATGTTCACCGGCTGGGAGATAACCACGGTCTGCTCGTTCCTTCTCATCGGCTACACGCGCACCGAGGAGGCCATCGAGAACTCATTCCGCCAGATCATCATGAACATGCTCGGTGGACTGGGCTTCTGCGCGGCCCTCATATACTCCGGCACGTACCTCGGCACGCTCGCCCTCGACGAGTTCCTCTCCATGGGTTCCGTCGCCGGCGCTGCCGTCGCCATCCCGGTGACGTGCCTCGCCTTCGCGGGCATCACCAAAGCGGCTCAGATGCCGTTCCACACCTGGCTTCTCGGCGCCATGGTGGCGCCCACGCCCACCTCGGCGCTGCTTCACAGCTCCACCATGGTGAAGGCGGGCGTGTTCCTGCTGGTGAAGCTCGCCCCTGTGTTCGCCGTATGCGCGGTTCCCGCGGCCATGGTCATGCTGGTTGGCTGCCTGACCTTCCTGCTGTGCTCGCTCATGGCCATCAGCCAGAGCAACGCCAAGCGCGTGCTCGCGTACTCCACCATCGCCAACCTCGGCCTCATCACGGCCTGCGCGGGCGTCGGCACGCCCGAGGCGGTGTGGGCCGCGGCGTTCCTCATCCTGTTCCACGCCATCGCGAAGAGCCTGCTGTTCCTGTGCGTCGGCACCGCCGAGCACCACATCGGCTCGCGCGACATCGAGGACATGGACCTTCTGTTCGACCGCATGCCGCGCCTTGCCCGCTACATGATGCTCGGCATCATGTGCATGTTCATCGCCCCCTTCGGCATGCTCGTCGCCAAGTGGGCAACGCTCGTGTCCTTCGCCGAGGCCGATCTGGTCCTTTTGCTGGTCATCCTCGCGTTCGGCAGCGCAGCCACCTTCATGTTCTGGGCGAAATGGATGGGCAAGCTCGCCGGCATCGCCGGTCAGCCTGAAAACGTCGAGGCCACCGTTCACAAGTCTGAGTGGTCCGCCATGGGCCTCATGGCGCTGCTCATCGTGGCGTGCTGCATGCTCATGTCGGTAATCTCCGCCTGCGTGGTCGAGCCGTACATCGCCACGGTGTTCGGAACGTTCGACGAGGCCATCTCCGACTGGAACGTGCTCATCTCGGCCATCCTCTCCGTCATTGTCGTCGCGATCCTGTTCGCGGGCTTGGGCCGTGGCAAGGCGAAGAAGGCCGGCATCTACCTCGCCGGCGCCTCCGTCGACAACGAGGGCCGCGTGTTCCTCGGCGCCATGAACAAGCCGCAGCCTGCCACCTCGCGCAACTGGTACATGGATTCCTGGTTCGGGGAGGCGCGGCTCACCAAGCCGGGCAAGGTGCTGTGCGCTCTGGTCATCGTCGTTGCGCTTGCCGCTGCGCTCATGTTCCCCGTCGGGTTCTAGGAAGGACGTGATCCGATCATGATTTCGATTCTCATCGGCACGATCGCCTTCGCGATCCTCGCCCCCGTCGTCGGCTGCCTGCTTTCCGGTTTTGACCGAGTGGTGTCCGCTCGCATGCAGGGCCGCGTGGGCCCGCCCATCCTGCAGCCCTACTACGACGTGCGCAAGCTCCTCGAGAAGGAGCATGCCTCGGTCAACGCGGCAGAGGGCGTCTACGTGACCTGCGCGCTCGTCTTCGCCGTCCTTGCCGGCGGTATCTTCTTCGGCGGCGGAAACCTCCTCATGTGCGTGTTCGTCATCACGCTCTCCAGCCTGATGTTCATCGTGGCCGCGTACTCCACGCGCAGCCCCTACGCCGAGATCGGCGCCCACCGCGAGACGCTCCAGGTGATGGCGTACGAGCCCATGGTGCTGCTCATGGCGATCGCCTTCTTCATGGCTACGGGAAGCTTTGACGTGAACGCCGTCCTGGGCCTTGACGCCCCCATCATCACCACGGCCTGGCTTGCGTTCCTCGGCCTGCTGTACATCCTCACCATCAAGCTGCGCAAGTCGCCCTTCGACCTCTCCATGAGCCATCACGCGCATCAGGAGATCGTCCGAGGCATCACCACCGAGATGTCCGGCCCCACGCTCGCCAAGGTCGAGATCATGCACTGGTACGAGAACGTCCTGTTCCTGGGTTGGATCGGCATGTTCTTCGTCTGGGGCAGCCCGATCTCCATCGCGCTCACGCTGGTGGTCATGGTTCTCGTGTACCTGCTCGAGATCCTCATCGACAACAACTTCGCCCGCGTGAAGTGGCAGCTCATGCTGAAGTCCGCCTGGGTCGTCGCGCTTCTCGCCGGCGGCGTCAACATCGCCGTCCTGGCGTTTCTGTAGGGAGGGATCTGAATGGCATTCGCGTCCAAATCACCTTGGGTCATTCACTACGACGCCTCGAGCTGCAACGGCTGCGACATCGAGGTCCTGGCAACCCTGTGCCCCGGCTTCGACGGCGAGCGCTTCGGCGTCATCAACACGGGCAACCCCAAGCACGCCGACATCTTCCTGGTCACCGGCAGCGTGAACCACCAGAACATCGATGTGGTCAAGGAGATCTACGACCAGATGCTCGAGCCGAAGGTGGTCGTGGCCTGCGGAATCTGCGCCTGCACGGGCGGCATCTTCCGCGACTGCTACAACGTCATCGGCGGCGTTGACAAGGCCATCCCGGTCGACGTGTACGCACCTGGCTGCGCCGTCCGTCCCGAGGCCATCATCGACGCCATCGTCGAGGGCGTTGCGGTGCTCGATCAGAAGTCCAAGGCGCTCAAGGCGCAGAAGAAGAGGGGAGGCGAGTAGCGTGGCGTTCCAAACTGAGTTTACCGTCATTCCGTTGAGCGAGCTTAAGGCGTGCGCTCAGGCGCGTAAGGCCGAAGGCTCCCGCTACGTGCAAACGCTGGCCGTCAACACCGAGGCGGGCGTGGATATCGTATATTCGTTTATGCTCGGCGATCGCATGAGCAACTACAAGCTCGTTGCCGTTAAGGAGTCGGACGTCGTTCCCTCGATCACCGACGAGTTCCTCGCAGCGTTCATCTGGGAGAACGAGATTCACGACCTCTTTGGCATCACGTTTGAGGGAATCTCCATCGACTTCGGCGGCAAGTTCTACAACGTTGCCGTCGACAAGCCCATGACCGTTATTTCCCCCGCTCAGCTCGCTGCTCGTGAAAAGGCGGCGAAGCTCGCCGCCGCCAAGGCCGCGAAGGAAAAGGCCGGCGCTCCCGCCGCCTCGGTGGATGCCGAGCTTGAGGCCAAGCTTGCCGGCATGGACCCCGAGAAGGCCGCCAAGGTGCGCGCCGCCATGGAGGCGAAGGCCAAGAAGGAAGCCGCCCGCGCGGCCGAGCAGAAGGGGGGCGAGTAACATGGGTAAGGCAACCGTCATTCCCTTCGGCCCCCAGCATCCGGTTCTCCCCGAGCCGCTGCACCTTGACCTCGTGGTGCAGGACGAGAAGGTCATCGAGGCCATTCCCCAGATCGGCTTCGTGCACCGCGGCTTGGAGAAGCTTGTCGAGACGCGTGACTACAACCAGTTCCTCTACGTGTGCGAGCGCATCTGCGGCATCTGCGCAGCAGGCCACTCCATCGGCTACGCCGAAACCGTCGAGCGCCTCATGGGCGTCGAGATTCCCAAGCGCGCCGAGTACCTGCGCGTCATCTGGCACGAGCTCTCCCGCGTTCACTCGCACTTGCTGTGGCTGGGCCTTGCCGCCGACGCCTTCGGCTTCGAGAGCATGTTCATGCACGCCTGGCGCCTGCGCGAGCGCGTGCTCGACCTCTTCGAGAAAACCACCGGCGGCCGCGTCATCCTCTCGGTCGTGAAGGTCGGCGGCGTGCACCGCGACATCGACGCCAACCAGATGTCCGAGATCATCCACGTGCTTGACGGCATCATGGCCGATTACCGAAAGATCGTGGACACCCTGCTCACGGACTACTCGGTCAAGAACCGCACCGTCGGCGTGGGAACGCTGTCCCACGAGGAGGCGTTCGCGCTTTCGATGGTGGGCCCCTTCGCCCGCGCGTCGAACGTGAACAACGACGTTCGCTGCCTGGGCAACGGCGCCTACGGCGACCTGTCTGACTTCCAGCCCATCATGGATGCGCAGGGCGACTGCTACGCCCGCGTCAAGGTGCGCTGCCTTGAGGTGCTGCAGTCCATCGAGATCATCAAGGAGCTCGCGGCCAAGATTCCCGCCGGCGAGATTTCCGTGAACGTGAAGGGCGCCCCCGCCGAAGGCGCCGAGGTGTGCAACGTCCTCGAGCAGCCGCGCGGCGAATGCTACTACTATGCGCGCGGCAACGGCACGAAGAACCTCGAGCGCATGCGCATCAGAACTCCTACCTCGCAAAACATCGCGGGCATGGTGGCGGCGCTCAAGGGCTGCGATTTGGCCGACGTGAACATGGTGGTTCTCACCATCGACCCCTGCATCAGCTGCACGGAAAGGTAGGAAGCGATGAGTGGATTCAAGCTGGGCGGCATGACCATCGGCTCGGTGTTCAAGAAGCCCGAGACGCTGCTGTACCCCTTCGAGCAGAAGCAGGCGCCCGCCGGTCTGCGCGGGCATGTGATCGTCGACCTGTCCATGTGCGTATTCTGTGGCATCTGCCAGAAGCGCTGCCCTGCCGACGCCATCGCTGTCGACAAGGCGGCGGGGACGTGGGCGATCGACGACTTCGCATGCGTGCAGTGCGCCTGCTGCGTGAAGGAGTGTCCGAAGAACTGCTTGCTCATGGAGCCTAGTCCCAGCGCTGTGGGCACCAGCAAGGCGCCCCGCGTCTTCGTGGTTGGAAGCATGCGGTAGTGCGAACTCGTGTCGGGGCGCGCGCTCGTCGAAGGGCGCGCTTTCAGAGAAGGTTGATAAGGTGCTCCACGCGCCTATCAAAACCAAGGTCATGCAACCATCAATCCCTCTTCGGTGCTGCCGTTAAGGAGCTCGGGGGAACGGCTATGGGGTCGGCATGCACGTAGATTTTTCGGGTACCCCCTATCTAATGCATGCTCCCAATGGTTCGCTGGTTATGCGGGAGGTAATTACGGAGATGTGGGATGGCAAAGGGCCTTTCGCGGATCTCGGCATCGTACCTGTTGAATGTAGGAGGAGGCTATATGCTCATTGGCATACCTAAAGAACCCCTAGCGAACCAGACACTGGTGTCGGCCTCGCCGGACACCGTCGAGGCCATCAACTCCGCGCTGTAGACCAGCATTGACCGGAAACTGCCTGTAGATATTCGAAAGAGCGGTGCGATTATGTCGATAGTTGAGGAGATCGATAATTACAAGAAAGAGCGCGATGCCGTCATCTTTGCGCATTACTACACTCAGCCAGAGATTCAAGACATCGCTGACTACGTAGGCGACTCGTTCGCCTTGGCTCGGCTTGCAACTGAACTTGAGTGCAAGACGATTGTTTTCTGCGGCGTTCGATTCATGGGCGAAAGCGTGAAGCTCCTGAGTCCGGAAAAGACCGTGCTGCTCCCCGAGCCCAAAGCAGACTGCCCTATGGCCCACATGGTACCGACCGGGCTTATCGAGGATTGCAGGGCGAGGTACGGTGATGACCTCGCGGTGGTCTGCTACGTCAACTCTACGGTTGAAGCTAAGGCGCTCTCCGATGTTTGCGTTACCTCGTCGAACGCCCTTTCCATCGTTGGCGAATTACCGCAGCGTCACGTGCTTTTCGTTCCAGACAAGCATTTGGGGTCCTATGTAGGTTCGCGTCTGCCGAAAAAGAACATCATCACGGGGCACGGTTGCTGCCCCGTGCATGACTCCATCGATGTCGAAGAGGTTCGTGAGCTCAAGGCCGCACATCCGAATGCGATAGTGCTCGCGCATCCCGAGTGCAACGAGGAGGTCCGGAAAGTAGCCGACGTCATCGGCTCGACTTCGAGGCTCATCAGCGCGGCGGCTCACGCCCCAGCCCGCGAGTACATTGTTGCTACGGCGGTTGGCGTGGAGCACCGCATGGCGCTTGATGCGGACGATGCATGGCGCTCGTTCCTCTATCCGAAGACACTTCCGGTGTGCAGCGATATGGCTATGGTCACGCTCGAGAAAGTGCGCGACTGCCTGCGCGACATGAACGGCGAGATTGAAATCGACCTCGCGCTCGCCGAGCGTGCGAGAAAGCCGCTCGAATGCATGCTCGAGCTCACTAAGGAGCCTGGATGGTGACAGATGCCGATATTAGCTGCGATGTTCTCATTGCCGGTTGCGGGGTAGCGGGGCTCTTCTGTGCCCTAAATCTCCCGCCCTCCCTTGACGTGATCTTGCTCTCTAAGGGTTCGCTCGACGAGTGCGACTCCATGCTCGCGCAAGGTGGCATCTGCGTATTGCGCGACGAGAGCGATTACGCAGACTTCTTTCGCGACACCATGCGCGCCGGCCGCTACGAGAACCGCATCGAGAGCGTCGACGTCATGATCAGGGAGAGCCGTGGCGTGATCGAAGAGCTCATTTCGCTTGGCGTGAGGTTCGATTGCGAGTCTGACGGCAGCTTAAGCTATACACGCGAGGCCGCCCATTCTCGCGCCCGAATCTGTCACTGCGAGGACATGACGGGTAAAGAAATAACAGAGAGACTGCTCGAGGCTGTCCGACGCCTGCCGAACGCCAAAATCATCGAGCACGCCGCGCTCATCGACATCATCGTGCAGGATGGCGCTTGCGTCGGCGCTTGCGTCGAAAACCGAGTCGTCGCCGAGGAAAGCGCTTGCCGCATAGATTTCGCGCCCGAGGATGTCGGGGCTTCTGGGCTGAGCATCGCCGCTCGTTTCACGGTTCTGGCGACGGGCGGGATCGGCGGCCTGTACCCGCGTTCGACCAATTATCCGATCCTCACGGGTGACGCGCTGCGCATAGCGCGCAAACATGATATCGATCTCGAAGACGTTGATTGCGTTCAATTTCATCCGACCGCCCTGCACACGGGAAAGCCTGGCCGCGCCTTCCTTATTTCCGAAGCGGCAAGAGGAGAGGGCGCGGTTCTGATAGACGCAGCGGGTGAGCGATTTACCGACGAGCTCGCGCCCCGCGATGTGACGACCGCCGCCGTCGAAGCGAAGATGCGCGAGGAGGGCAGCGATCACGTGAGGCTCTCCTTCACGGGCCTCGACGAAAACTGGGTGAAGGCTCGGTTCCCCGGCATCTACAGACGCTGCCTCGAGGAGGGCTGGGACATCACCCATGAGCCCATTCCCGTATCCCCGGCACAGCATTACCACATGGGCGGCATTCGCGTTGACATGGACTCGCAGACCTCGATGGAGCGGCTTTTCGCAGTGGGCGAGGCCAGCTGTAACGGCGTCCACGGAAGGAACAGGCTAGCATCTAACAGCCTGCTCGAGAGCCTGGTGTTCGCACGCCGCGCAGCACGTGCTATCGGAAAGCGCCTTGGCGTTGGGAATGGGATAGAAGGCTAAAGGCAAAGCAATACAGGAGGATCCCATGGACATTGGATGCCCCAATGCAATCGACGACCACATCAGAATGGCCCTTCGGGAAGATATGCCCAACGGAGACGTAACAGCCCTCGCGGTTGTGCCTGAGGGCTGTACGGCCTCGGTCGACCTTGTTTGCAAGCAGGAGGGCGTGATAGCCGGCCTATCCGTCTTTTCGAGGGCGTTCGAGCTCCTCGATCCCTCCGTCTGCATCGAGTTTCACGTACTCGACGGCGATGAGGTCGCCGTCGGGCAGCATCTAGCAACCCTGCGGGGCGATGCCAGGGCCCTGCTCTCGGGCGAGAGGACCGCGCTCAACTACCTGCAGCGCATGAGCGGCATCGCGACGTATACGCGCTCCGTCTCGAGGGTCTTCGAGGGTACGAAGACTAGGCTCCTGGACACGCGGAAAACCGCGCCCGGGATGCGATGCTTCGAGAAGTACGCAGTCCGCGTAGGAGGCGGCATGAGCCACCGATTCGACCTTTCGGGCGGCGTTATGCTCAAAGACAATCACATAGCGGCAGCGGGCGGAATTACTCAGGCGGTTGCGGCAGCGAAGGAGCGCGCGCCGTTCGTGTTCCGCGTCGAGGTCGAGGTGGAGACCCTGGAACAGGTGAGGGAGGCCCTCGAGGCGGGTGCGGACGTAATCATGCTCGACAACATGTCGATCGAGCAGATGGCGAAGGCTCTGGCGATAATCGACGGAAAGGCAAAAGTGGAATGTTCTGGAAACGTGACGCTGGAGAGGGCGAAGGACCTCGCCCGCCTTGGAGTCGACTACGTGTCCTGCGGGGCCCTGACCCACTCCGCTGGTATCCTGGATCTAAGCATGAAGGGCTTCAGCTTGATAGATCGCCCAAGCGCATGAGCGTTCGGCTGAAGCTGAGGGGAGCTCCGCGCTCCAGCCCTCGTAGGCTTTCGACCCAGCAGCCGTTGCCGCTAAGAGCTGCCGCGGATCTCGGGGGTCTGCTCGCCCCGTCCCGGAATATACGATTTCAGGGAATTCGCGCCTACGGTCAACGACCCTTTGCGCGAAACCACGCATTTGCAAAGGAGACCGCATCGTCGCAGCGTGAGAGAATGCATATGTTGAAGGGCCGTTCAACCCCCCTAGCAGGACCTTCGATATACCGTAGCCAGGGAATCTCCCTCCTCGTTTTCTCTGGCATGCCATTGCCGAGGAGTCGCTTTCTCCGATCATCCCTCCTTCGACTCCTCGGTCTCTAGCCTTTATTTCTTACGCTTGCGGCAGAGGTATCGCCTGAGGTGAGCAAACGGCATGATGGCCGCATTGCGTCATCTGAGTGAATTCCTGTCTCGATGACGGCTCCGACCTAAACCGAGGTCAGGCTTTCGCCATTCCGCGCAGCATAAGCGCCATGGCTCGGTACAGGGGACAACCCGAAAGCTCGAGGACCTGCTGGCTGAGCCAAATGGAGTACTCGGCGAAGTGGAGGCCGACGAACTCGGCGTAGTCCCCCGCGTCGATGGCGAACCCCTCGGGCGGTATGACGGCGCGCGCGTTCACAAGGCAGAGGAGCTGCAGGAGCTCGCGCATCGTGCCGATGTGGTCGACGGGGTCGTTTGCCTGGCCGGCCGCAAGCTCTCTGGTGCTACGGAAGTGCCGGGGAGCTTGCGTTTTGGCAGATGATTCCGTTGCGATATGCCAAACGTTGCTCGGACTTGATGCGGACCCCTAACCGCGTTTCTCCAGCCGCAGGATCACGTCTTTCTCGATGGAAATGGCGATGCCGGCGTACTTCTTCTGGCCTTCGGCGGCGATCTTCTGGAAGCATGTCAGAGCCTCGACGGCATCGCGGTAAGGCCACGGCCTTTTCTCGGAGTGGTATTTGCGCTTGAGGTCGCAGTCGAGCAGGACCGTCGGGGGAACGCCCGGGAGCGTCATGACCGTCAGCATCTCGCGCGCCACGGCGTCTTTCAGTTTGTCCTCGGACATGGCCCCTCCTCGGTTCGCGGTTGTTACGTTGGAAACTATACTGATACATTGACCGCAATGTGAGAGATCGTGTCGGTGCAGGAGCAAATACGCGAAACATTGCGCAACCGTTGCTAAGACGCGAAAGAGGCGGCCTCGTTCACGTCGTATGCGCGATCAAGGCCGCCCTCATGGCGTCATTCTTCTTTGTTTCTCAGTTCATCAAGCTCATGCGCTGCTTCGATGATTCTGTCGTAGCGTTTGGATTCTTCGTCGGTGAGATCATCCAAACTTACCTCTACGCGGTGGATGAGCCCGGGCTTCGCGGTGCTCATTTTGAACACCGCCGACGCCTTGTCGGGGCCGATCGCGCCGATGACGCGGCTGCCGTCCTCCTCGCGCAGCGTCTCGTACTCCTCGTGAACCTCGGGATCTACCCGCAGGCGGTATCCGACCTCGCCCGCGCAGTCGTCAACCCACTTCGAGCCTTCCTCTACCCAGTGCCACGTGCGTTCGGTCTCGTGCAGCGGTACGGATACGGCGGATTCGTCTTCCTCGCCCCACCGCGTGAAGGCCGGGTCGGACATGCCGTTCTCCAGACGATTGTCTATCAAGAGCTCGTCCAAGCGCCCCTCGATGCCCAGCAGCTCCTCCTCGAGCTCCTGCCACCCCTCAAGCGCGATGACCTCGTCGTAGACGGCCTCGAAGCGCTTGTGGGCCTCCTGCATGTCCAGCAGGGAGGAGACGGGGAAGCCCTCGTGCCCCACGAGCTCCACCCCGTCGGGCTTGGCCGCGTTCGCGCGGAAGATGGTCGACTTCATGACGTCCATTTCGTCGTGGCTCAGCACGGCCCCGTGGGTCAGGAAATCGTCCTCTGTCATGTATGCGCGGTCGATCCCGCGGGTCCTCACGGGCCCGCCGTGGGCGAACCGGTAGACGTTGACCTCCTCGCCGGTGAACTCGACGGCTAGGTGCTTCTGGCTGGGGTGATCCGTCCTGTGCTCGACCAGCCTGATCGAATTGTCGTCGTGAAACGCGACCGGCCAGAAGCGGCCCTCGCCTGAGTCGGGGTCGCTCTGCGCGAAGAACGCGTCGCCCATGACGCGCTGCGCCATCATCGAGCGCATTTCCGCTATAAGGTAGTTGCGCCTGCGCTTCAGGTGCTCAAACTCCTTCAGGTCCCGCTCGGCGAGATCAGCTGCCTTCACGGGCTCGTGCCCGCGTACGGTGATGGAGAGATCGATCCCGAGCAGGTCGAACCAGGAATCCAGCGTGGGCAGTGGAATGCCGCGATGCCCGTTCTCGTACAAGCTGATGGTGGTTTGGTCCAGGTTCAGGGCCTCCGCCACGGTCAGCTGCGAAATGCCCCTTTCCTTGCGTGTTTGCGCCAACAGCGCGTGAATCGTCGATAGTTTTGCCAAGTTGCATGACCTCCGAATGTGATTTGGTTCCCCTTGAATCTACCAGGGAAACCCTTGCGTCCGCCAACGACGTATTGCAATAGCCTTTCCTTATTTCAGATTGTCATTCGCGGCGGGGAGCGGGGGAGGGCGAAAGGTGTCTCTGCAAACCGTGACAAATCACGTTTTCGCAGGTCAATGGAGAAAAAGTTGTCAAATCTCGTAATTTAAGATACACTCGAATTAGTCATAAAACAAAAAAAGCGACCCTAAGGTCGCTTCCAAAATAGCCCGTGTCCACAAAGGTGCGCCAACACCTCTTGTGGAGGGTACACGATCAATC
>JAFSHA010000142.1 GCA_017440565.1 Eggerthellaceae bacterium
CGGAGCCGTCGACGAGTTCCTGCTTGCCTACGAGCAGCCCTCAGCCGACGTGGCGGGGCTTTCGCTGTACGCCGCCTGCAAGAAGGTGGCGCAGAAGTCCAACCTCGTGTTTTCCGGAGAAGGCGCCGACGAGTTCTTCGCGGGATACGGCGTGTACCGCAGCGCCCAGCGCCGACGCATGATGCCCAACCCCGTATACTTCGGCGCAACGTACATCATGAACCCGGCCGAGCAGCGCCGCTATTTGAAGAAGTTCTACCCCGAGCACTCGGCGCGCGCCTTCATGAAGGAGCGCTGCGCGAAGGGCCGCCAGTATGACCCACTGACCTGGATGCTTTATTCGGACATGAAGAGCTACTTCGAAGGCAGCATCCTGTTCAACTCTTCACAGATCGCCCGCGGAACGGGCCTCGACATACGCATGCCCTTCGTCGACATGCGTATGTTCGACATCGCGCGGCGCATGCCGGCACGCTTCAAGGCCACCAAGGAAGGCAACAAGATAGCGCTGCGCGCAGCGGCGTCTCGCGTGCTGCCGCACGAGGTCGCCTACCGCAAGAAACTCGGCTTCCCCGTGCCCGTGCGCGCGTGGCTTGCCGAGCCTGCCGCAGCCGCCGAGATTCGCCGCGCTTTCGAGGGCGAAGCCGCCGCCGAATTCTTCAACGTCGACGAAATCGGCGCGTTGCTTGACGCGTTTTTGGGCCAGAAGCCCCGCGTGGCGCACCCGGTGTGGTTCCCGCGTCATCAAGCGCTTCTGTGGCGTCACGTCTGGACCATCTACGTATTCATCCGCTGGTACGAGCTGTTCTTCGGCAACGACCGCTAGCGAAGCGAAAGGGACGCAGATCCTGAGACGCGGATCCCGACTCCCTGCCCGGTGGGACGCGGATCCGCGTCCCACCACTTACGTCCCCTTCGCACAACACCCCACCCATTCGAAAGGCGGCACCGTGGTTCGTTACTTCGAATACTCCGACGAGGCGGTCGCCCACCTCAAGACGAAGGACGCCAAGCTAGCGCGCGCCATCGATGCGGTGGGGCGCGTGCAGCGCGAGATGGAAGAGGGCGACTTATTCTCCTCCGTTGTGCACCACATCGTCGGGCAGCAGATCTCCACCGCGGCGCAAAGAACCGTATGGGCACGCATGCAAGGCGCGCTCGGCGACATCACGCCCAAGACGGTGTGCGATGCCACACTCGAAGAGCTGCAGGCATGTGGCATCACGTTCAAGAAGGCGGGCTACATCAAGGGCTTCGCCGAAAAGGTAGCTTCGGGCGAATTCGACCTCGCCGCCGTCGAGCGCATGGACGACGCCGAGGCCATTGCCGCCCTGAGCTCGCTTCCCGGCATCGGCGAGTGGACCGCCGAGATGCTGCTTCTGTTCTGCCTAGGCCGCCCCGACATCTTAAGTTTCGGCGACCTCGCCATCCACCGCGGCATGCGCATGGTCTACCACCACAAGAAGGTCACGCGCGCCATGTTCGAGCGCTACCGCCGCCGCTACAGCCCCTACGGCAGCGTGGCCAGCCTCTACCTGTGGGCCATCTCGCACATGGACGTCCCCGGCTACGATCGCGACTTCGCGCCAAAGGCCAAATCGCCTCGCTAGCAACGGGCTGTTTCTTGCCCTGACGGTTTCGACAAGCGAAAATGATCGCATGACGAAGGGGATTCAACCCAAACACCCAGCTCAAGCAACCCAACACAAGGAGACCTCATGGCCATCAAAGACACCATCGCAGCTATTCGCAAGGAAGCGGGAATCACGCAGGGCGAAATGGCCCGCAGGCTCTACGTCACGCGCCAAGCCGTCTCACGTTGGGAAACAGGCGAAACCGCCCCCGGCATCGACATGGTGAAACTCATCTGCGTCACCTTCGGCGTGCCGCTCGAGCGTTTCTTCGATATGCCGATGAGCTACTACTGCCAGTGCTGCAGCATGCCCATGCCCGAAGCATCGTTGCGCGGCACCGAGGCCGACGGCGCGAAAAGCGGCGACTTCTGCATGTTCTGCTACGACCACGGCGACTTTACGGCGAAGGGCGTTAGCATGGACGAGTTCATCGAGGCCACCGCGCCCATGGAGGCCGAAGCGCTTGGCATCTCCCTTGACGAGGCGGTCTCGCTCATGGCCACGCTGCTTCCGCACCTGAAGCGCTGGCGCGAAGTGGCCGACAACGAGGAAGCCTATGGCGCTGAGCTGCGCGAACGGTTCGGCGACGAGGTGATGGACGCCGCGAACAAAAAGTACGTCATGGCCGATGATGCCGCACACCTGCAGGCAAGCGAGCTCGAGCTCGCCATCAAAGAGCAGCTGCGCCGCGCCATGGAGGCAGGCGGCATGGAAAGTCCCGAGGCGCAGCGCCTTTGCGCCATGCACAAGCGTTGGCTCACCCTGTACTGGCCCGACGGCCTTTACACCCCCGAAGCGCACAAGGGCCTTGCCGACGGCTACCTGGCCGACGCGCGTTTCCAGAAATATTACGAGGAGGTGGCCCCGGGCGCCACGCAGTTTTTGCGCGACGCCATCCACGCCTGGGCAGATAAGCTCGCGTAGATCGCGGGCCTAGCAGGCGAACGGGTCGTTGGCGGGGTCGGCGTTCCAGGTGTACTCGGCGTAGCGGGCCGTCTTCTCGGCACATTCGACGCCACACACATCGGCGATGAATCCGAGCGCCATGTCGGTTCCCGCCGAAACGCCCGACGACACGTAGAACTTGCCGTCCACCGTCCAGCGCGCGCTGCGCTCCCACTTCACGTCGGGGAACATGCTTTCCGCGCGGTCCATGCGCGCCTTGTACGTGGTGGCGCGGCGTCCGTCAAGCACGCCAGCCTTCGCGTAGATGAACGCGCCGTTGCATACCGAAAGCACGTATTGCGCCTGGGCGGACAGCTCGGCGATGCGAGCGATGAAGGCCTCGTCCTCAAGCATGGCATACACGCCCATGCCGCCGGGCACTAGGAGCACCTCGGGCTCACCCGCCTCGGAAAGCGGCTCAGCCACAACCGGCACGCCCTGGTAGCTCCTCACCACGCCGCCCTCGGGCGCGAAGTATTCCACGCTGAATTCACCCGATGCACCCAGCATCTCAACCGGCCCGAACATGTCAAGCGTCTCGAACCCCTCGAACAGAACTGCCGTCACCTTCATGGTCTCCCCCTTCGTCGCCGTGCGTCGTGACGCGATTATGGTAGCACACGATCAAACTGCACAAGATATGCCGCATTGAGGGCAAGCTCCTTGCGCGTGACCGTACCCGTTCGCAATCCGGAAAGGATCTGCTCGAAGTCAGCCTTGCTTCCCGGCATGAACAAGCTGCAGCCCGCAGCCGCCACCTTAGCGGCGTCGGGCGCCGGGTGCTTCGTCTTGCCCGTCAGCAGCTCGCCGCCTACCACCCAGTCGGTCATGATGATGCCGTCGAAGCCGAACTCGTCGCGCAAAGCCACCGTCAAGTCCCGACTTTCCGAGGTATGCACGCCGTTGATCAGGTTGTACGAGGTCATCACCGCGCGCGGCGCCACCTCTCTCACGCACAGCTCGAAGCCGCGCAGATAGATCTCGCGCAGGGCTCGTTCGCTCACCATGCTGTTGTTGGCATAGCGGTTGGTCTCCTGATTGTTGGCCGCATAGTGCTTCAGCGTCACGCCACGACCTGGATGCCCCTGCACCCCCTGCGTCACAGCAGCGGCAAACCTGCCGCTGACCAGCGGATCCTCGGAGTAGTATTCGAAGTTGCGCCCGCACAGCACGTTGCGGTGGATGTTGAGCGCCGGCGCAAGCCACAAGTCGACGCCGAAGATTTCCATCTCGGCGCCCACGATATCGCCGCACAGCCGCGCGAACTCGAGATTGAAGCTTTGCGCGACGGCGGTTGCGATGGGCAGCGCCGTGGTGAACTGCTCCTGCAGAGCAACGCCCTTCTTCAGGCGCGGCTTACGCGTAAGGAACCATCTCACCGGCGAGGGCAGCACCTCGACCACGGATTCGGGGATGGACGAACCGACCGAATGAACGCCCTTCGCATCCCGATAGAACTGTCGCGCCAAGCGCAGGCCCGCGGGGCCGTCGGCCATCACCAACGCGCCAACCCCCTTGCCCGCAAGCTGGGATGTCGACTCGCCGGCTGCGCCAGCGACGCTCTGCGAGGCATTGCCGATCACGCTCAGCACGCCGCCCTTCGGGTCGAACGCACCGACGTTAAGATACGCCAGCTCTTCGTCGTTCAGGGAATCGAGCAAGGCCGCAGCCTGAGGGCATACGTCTTCCATGCCAACCGCGCCATCCGCAAAATCGTACGAGACGGATTCCGTTTCCAAGGCGCTCAGATCGAGCTCGATTGCAGGCAGCGTCGCGAAGAGGCTCTCATCACGCGCTTTCTCCCCCATGGGCGCATCTTCGAAATCGGGCGTGCCGAACAGGTTGCGAACCTGCCGCACAACCACTTCGCCGCTCAAGTCGAACCGCGCACACGGGCGCGCGTCCGCGCTGCTTGCGCCCGCGTACAGAACATAGGTGCCAGGCTCAAGAACGTAGCGCGCTTCCCGCGCATCATAGCCGGCAAGATCGCGCACGTCGAAGCGCACGCTCACGCGCTCGGCCTGCCCGGGCGCAAGCTCTTGCGTTTTCACGAACCCGACAAGCGCCTTCGGCTCGCGTGCAAGCCTGCCCGAGGGGCAGCTTGCGTACACCTGCAGCGTCTCCTTGCCGGCAAAGCCACCCGTATTGACAACTTCGGCGGAAACCTCAATGTTTGTCCCCTCACTTGAGCAGGCGAAACGATCCACTGAAAACGTGGTGTAGCCCAGCCCATGGCCAAACGGAAACAGAGACCGCCTACCCACCGCATCAAAATAGCGGTACCCGACGAAGATGCCCTCGCGATAGCGCGTGTCATCGCGGCAGGCGAAATCGCCCGCGTTGCAGTATTCCTCGTAAGCCGCCCACGTGGTGGCCAGCTTGCCCGAGGGATAGGCCTTCCCCAGCAGGACATCAGCCAAAGCCGCACCGCCCTCAACGCCCAGCTGCGACATGACCAGAATATTTCCCACGCCCGCAACCTCGGTCAGATCAACCGGCCCTCCCGCATTGATGACCAGCATGAATGTATCGTAGGCCGCATCAAGCGCCAGAATGTCGCGCACCTCGCTGTCGGTAAGCTTGAAGTCGCCCTTTTCGGGAAGACGATCGTTACCCTCACCCGAAAGGCGCGAAAGCACATAGATGGCCGCATCGGCGGAAAGGTCAAGCTCGATATCGTACTCGGGCTGCTTGAGCACCGCGCCCATGGATGCGGCGATGACATTGACCTTCTGCTCTTTGGCCCGCCGCTTGATCTCGGCGCGAAAATCGGCCTTCGCCCGCGCAAGAAACGCCGCGTACTTGTCGGGCCATTCCTTATTCGTGATGGTGAAGCCCGCGCGCTCAAGGCCCTCTTCCACGCTTACGAAGTACCGCGAGTTAACCTCGCCCGAACCCGTTCCGCCCTTCACGGTATCGCGCACGCCCGCGCCATGCGCCGCAATGCGACACGGCCCCTCAAGCGGAAACGCCCCATTGCCCTTAAGCAGCACCATGCACTCTGGCAGATACGGGCGAAGCTTTTCGATGTGATCCTTCTCAAACGGTTGCATAAGCCTTAGCCTCCTAAAACGTATCGCCCTATTGTATAGCGCAAAATGAATGAATGCTGTCGCCTTTGGCAGCCACCCGACGTCCTATCCGAAAAGCGCCGATCTGTCACGATTATTCGCCGTTTTCCGCGCCCTCTATCCGAAAACGCACGGTCTGTCACAGACAAACCGGCGTTTTGAGCCATTCCCATCCGAAAAGGCACGGGTTGTCATGACAAGTCGCATGTTTTCGGATAAAAGTGGCCTCAAGGAGCCCTTCAAGCCTGACAGACCGTACGTTTTCGGATAAGACGCGCTGGGTGCACCACACGCGAGGACCTTCAAAGGCGACGCCCGCCAACAGGACGCGTAGCGCAACCCTTGCCGTAGCGGTCATGCACTTGATTCGCATGCTTTTCGCATGTAGTATTCACGCATGCTCGAGTCGCGTCACACATACCAGCTTTGCAGACGCAAGGCCGCTCCCGCCTCCGCAAGGTAGGTCGGCTCGACGGCGTCATAATACCTCGAGGATTCTCTTGAGGAACAAAAGCGGAACCCGAGGCAAGGCGCCGACGCCGCGAGCCAATCCGTTTTCATCACCTTTCTCTAACATAGGCATACTAACGCTCTCTTGCCTTCAACAAGTGAAATATGGTATACATAATATATATAAGAGGTATAAATGATATTTGAATTTGATCCTCAAAAGAACGAGCAGAATATCGCAAAGCACAAGGTAAGCTTTGAGAAAGCGGCTGAGATATGGGAAGACCCGGATCTCGTCATCCTCCCCGCAAAGAAACGCGGAGAAAGACGCAGCCTCGCAATAGGACGTGGATACTCGGTGCTGTTCAGCGTTGTTTTCACCAGGCGCGGAATTGCAATTCGAATCATCTCGGCACGCAAATCGACGAAAAAGGAGGCGCAGTTCTATGAGCAGGGTAAACACAGCAAATAAAATCGAATCGGCATTCGATTCCGGTGAGGACATGGAAGAGTTCTTCGACTTCTCGAGCCCCAGCTATCCCAATCGCGAGCTTAAGCGCGTCAACGTGGACTTCCCCCAGTGGATGGTGGCCGGCCTCGACGACGAGGCAGAACGTCTCGGCATAAACCGACAAGCCGTAATCAAAACTTGGATTGCCGAAAAACTCGACGCACGCGCGCTCGCGCATTGACGCACGCATCGAAGCAGGTGCCCGCAAACTTTGCGTGCCAGAGGGGCACGCACCCCCCCTGGCACGCCTACAGGATTTCCTTGTTGAAGTAGCCGCGGGTGTCGGTTTCGGGGTTGAAGGCGGGCTGGTCCAACGCGCCTTCGAGCTTGCCGCGCGCAAGGGCGACGATGCGACGCACTTCCTCGGCACTCTCGATGGTGAAGTTCAGACGAAACGCCTCAACGCCCTCGATGCGGCCCATCTCGTCAAGCAGGTTCAGGCGCCTTCCGTTGAGCACCGTGGTGTCGCAGTTTTCGTGCGGAAGAATGGGAAACGCCCCAAATTCATCGCGAATCTCGTAACGCCTCGTGCGGCACGCCCCGCACTGCCCCATCTTCTTGAGCGGGCAGTAGCGCGTAACCAGCAAGGGCGCATGCCCGTACACCACCATCTCAAGCGCCGGGCTGCAACCGAAATCGCGTCGGTACGCCTCCAGCAAGTCGCGCAGCTGCCCCTCGTTGATCTCGTACGACAGCGTCACGCGCGAAGCGCCCAGCCGATGCAGCTCGTAGCAGCTGCGCGAGTTGACCACATTGTGCGAATAGTCGGTCACGAAGGGCCGTGTTCCGCGATAACGCAGCACGCCGCCCATACCGCCTACCAGCACCTCGGCCTTCGCGTCTTCCTCCGCAAGCCGCGCATCGAGCGCCTCGTAGTCGCAATTGTTGCGCGAAGCCACGTTGCGGAAATACACGACATCGATGCCCGCATCCCGGCACGCCTCATACTGCTCCCGCGTCGTGGCAAACGCCGTCAGGTATGGCGCCTTCTCCTCGCGGCGCACGTCGACCGGCTTCTCGCCCTCAACGCCACCAGCCGCCTTCTCGCGCCGCGGCTTAGCCGCCAAGCGCAGCGCGCACAGCTGATCAACCACGCTCCTGCGCGCCTCATTCAGCATCTTGGCGGGCACGAAGGCACCGTTGTCCTCATAGTCGACTTTTCCCAGATCAAACACGGTATCGTTCAAGCGATCCAGCTGCTTGACCACCATTTCCCGCGTCGTAGGCTGCTTAAGCGCCTCTGACAGGGGCTCGTCGCCTTCGTACGTGCAACGCAGGCCGAAAGCCTCGGCATCCACCGAAAGCGGCGCCCCCGGATACGCGTACACGACCATGTTCAGCGGAAAACGGCGGAACTCGCCCGAAAGCCGCGCCTCGAGCTCTTTTTCGTAGGCGAGGTCCTTCGTCTTGTACACCACGTCGCCACGCGAAAGCCGCTCGCGCACTTTGATGTAGCAGCTCTCGCCCGCTGCCGCGCCGCTTATCAGACGTCCGGCCGCGTCGTAGATCTTGGCCGCCGAAAGGTTCACGTCCTCGCCGTCATGCCAAATGCGAATGAGGTCGTTCTGGCGCAGATCGCGCTCAAGCGTCAGTTCGTACATGCCCTTGCGGAAGCCCGCCACCGCACCGATTCGATACCCGTGATGATTGGGCTTTTCGGCGTTGACAATGTCGCGCCTGTCTTCGCCGAACATATACCCCTTGGTGAACGTGCGGTTGAACGTGTAGCCCAGCTTCTCCTTATCAGCCCGCTCAGCCGTACCGTCAAGCGCCATGCGGTAGCGCGACACCACGTTGGCCACGTAGTTGGGCTCCTTCATGCGGCCCTCGATCTTGAGCGAATCGATGCCCGCCAGCCTGTCCACATGCTCGATTGTGCTCAGGTCCTTCGTCGACAGAATATAGCTGCGCCCCAGCACGCGCTCGGCGGCGCCTTCGCCATCTCCCAGCTCGACGACATCGTAAAGCTTACGGCACGACCCGATGCATCGCCCGCGGTTGCCGCTTCGGTTTCCCGTCATGCCGCTCATGATGCAGTTGCCGGAATACGACACGCACAGCGCGCCGTGCACGAAGGCCTCGACGGAAACGCCTGCCCGTTCGCGTATTTCCAACACCCGCTCGATGCTTGCCTCGCGCGCAACCACCACACGTGCCGCTCCCAACTCGCGAGCCAGAAGAGCGCCCTCGACATCATCGATGCCCATCTGGGTCGAGCAGTGCGCCTCCATGTCTTCGAAATGGCTGGCCACGTAGCGAAGCACGGCCAAATCCTGCGCGATCACGCCGTCGACGCCCATCTCGTTCAGCACGTGCAGCCCCGAAAACACCTCGGCCAGCTCGCTTTCGAACACGATGGTGTTCACCGTCACGTACACCTTCACGCCGCGCAGATGCGCGTACGCCACCGCCTCGGCCAGCTCGACCGCATCGAAGTTCGCCGAATACGCCCGCGCGCCGAACTTACGCATGCCCAGGTACACGGCATCGGCCCCGTTGGCCACCGCCGCCCGCAAAGCCTCCATGCTCCCCGCCGGCGCCAAAAGCTCGGGGGCTTGCGAAAGACCCTTCGCGCCCACCATCGAACTTGCATTTTGGAGACTCATCGCACCCTCCGATACGTCGTCGCGCGCGCGACGCCGATTATTTCGATACAGCCCGCACCCCGCAACCTCCCAAGCATGCGCTCGGCCGCGCGCTCGTCGAAGGATGGGTCCCATGAACAAAATCCCTTCGAACATCATCGCCAGCCGGGGATTAAATGGCAGTGGTATTGTAGCATTGACGCAGGTACGCACCGTCCTCACCTCGACCTGAGGGGGAGACCCGCGAAAAGCCTCGCGCTCGATACACAAAGTCAGCGCCAGGTTACCTCGAACGCATATGCTCCATGATGACGTGGAACATATCGTTGAACAGCGTTATCTCGGCGGGCTGCGCCGGGCGAACGAAATTCACGTCAAGTTCGGCGCTCAATTCGCCCAAAGCCCGCTCGCCCTCCCTGGAAAGCCGCAGAATCGAGCTTCTCCTGTCGGCGGTATCGGGCTCCTTGGTATGCATAAAGGTGCATTGATCATCTGTTGGAGAGATTGATCGTGTACCCTCCACAAGAGGTGTTGGCGCACCTTTGTGGACACGGGCTATTTTGGAAGCGACCTTAGGGTCGCTTTTTTTGTTTTATGACTAATTCGA
>JAFSHA010000143.1 GCA_017440565.1 Eggerthellaceae bacterium
ATAACAAAGAGTACACGATCTCTGAGGTAATTGACTCCTTCGGTATCACCAAGCATACCTGGGTTGTCTTCTTCCTCCTGATCATCGCTCAGATCTTCGACGGTTATGACTTCATGATCGTCAACTCCACCAACATGTTCGTGGCCTCGACCTTCTGGCCTGAGTCCACCACCGCTACCGCCCTCATGGGCTCGCTGACCACCTGGGGCCTCCTGGGCATGGTTATCGGCGGCGCCGTGGGCGGCATCATGTCCGACAAGATCGGCCGTAAGAAGATGCTGATCACCGCTGTTATGTTCTACGGCGTGTTCACCCTTCCGCAGGCATTTGCGCAGTCCTACGGCATGTTCGCTGCGTTCCGCATGATCGCCGGCTTCGGCGTCGGCTCCTGCATCCCGATCGTCACCACCTGCTTCTCCGAGCTCATCCCGTCCAAGAACCGCGGCGCGTTCGTGTCCTGCGGCATGGCCGGCATGGTCATGGGCTGGGTTCTCGCCGGTCTGATTGCTGCCCCTGTCTGCAACGCCGCGACCCCGCTCCTCGGCGGTCTGACCGAGCAGGTCACCTACCTCACCACCGACGCTTCTGGCGCCACCGTTGAGGCCACCATGTACGCCAACTGGCGCGTGTGCTACCTGATCGGCGCCCTGCCGGTCCTCTACGGAGTTCTCCTCATCTTCGTCATGCATGAGACCCCGCACTGGTACGCCAACGCCGGCAAGATGGAAGAGGCCGTGAAGTCCCTCGAGTACATCGAGAAGATGTCCACCGGCAAGGTCACCCAGCGCGACCCGAACCTCATCGTCGTCCCGCCGCGTCCCGCTTCCACCACCCCGAACGTCCTGTTCTCCAAGAAGTTCATCGTCGGCACCTGCGCCATCTGGGCCACCTACTTCGTCGGCCAGTTCTGCGTCTACGGCATGAACGCCTGGCTGCCCACCTGGTTCAAGGGCATCGGCTACTCCGCCTCCGAGGCCGTTACGCTGCAGACCCTGAACAACGTCGGCGCCATCCTCTCCAACTTCTCCGTTGGCATCGTCGGCGACAAGATCGGCCGCAAGCGCAACCTCGCCGGCGCATGGCTGTTCTGCATCCTCGCCATCGTTCTGTGCTCCGTATTCGTGGCCCCGAACAACTTCGTCTTCTGCGTCGCCCTGATGCTCCTGTTCGGCTTCGCCCTGAACTACGCCATCACCGCCGTTCAGCCGCTCATGCCCGAGCAGTATCCCACCGCCCTGCGCAACACCGGCGTTGCGTGGTGCCAGGCGTTCGCCCGCTTCGGCGGCTCCGCCTCCTCCGTCGTACTCGGCGCCATCGCCGGTATGGCTATCTTCCAGACCGCCGAGGGTGCCACCAACTGGTCCATCGTCGTTCTGGTCCTCATCATCCCGTTCGTTCTCGGCTTCGTCTGCACCCTGCTCTTCGTTAAGGAGACCGGCGGCAAGTCCATGGACGAGCTCATGGCCGAGGCTGGCGGCGAGACCGACAACGGCATGGTCCCGTTCGCCGTCATGATCGTCATCGTCGCGTTCCTGGCTATCGCTTGTATCGTCTGCCCGCTCGTCATCGACGGCTTCAACAAGACCGCCTACGCTCTGCCGATGATGGCCACCGGCCTGCTGCTCCCGTTCGTCCACTTCTTCGTCTTCGGCGCTCCGGTTGCCCTGTCCCAGAAGAAGTAACTTACCTGAGCTTGCTTGGTACGCCTAAACGCGCACCAAGACTCGGTTGGCTGTGTTAAGCCTCACGTGCCCCCGCTACCCCCATGATGGCGGGGGCACGAACCGCGAAGAACGCCACGGCCCCAACGTGGCGCGTCTTTCCCGATCCGCTAGCATGTGCTCGAAGAGCCCGTGCCAGAGACCAAGCCGCATGTTGGCTTTGCCTCTGGCTCGCCAAGAAGCTGGCGGCTGCAAGAAGTACTCGAAGCGTGCTCGGATCCCTCCTTACCCTTCGAGTTTGAGAGTTGCTCTTTTCCCCAGGGGTTGCTCCTTCGTTGCGCCGCTGTGTTGGTGATTGGTGCTGCCGCACAGTTGGTGGGTGGTAGACGCCTTCGCGGTGCCCCTCGGTTTTTCGAATCGCCGGGCACCGCGCGGCCATCCACTCCACTTGCTCGCATCTCTCCTCTTATATAAGAAGCGAAGTGAAGCTCTCGATGCCTTCTGGGCGTCAGGGCAGCACCTCCGTTGCTCGCCCCCGTTCGCGAGCGGGGGAGGGTGTGCTACACTTCACGCTTGTCGAAACTACGAAAGAGGAAATGATGCTTTCACCTGAAGAACAACTTCACATCATCAAGTCGGGCGCCGCGCAAATCGTGCCCGAATCTGCTCTGCTTGAGAAGCTCAAGCGCGGTAAGCCCCTTAACATTAAGCTTGGCGTTGATCCCACTGCGCCTGATATTCATCTTGGCCACGCCGTTCCGCTGCGCAAGCTGCGTCAGTTCCAGGATCTGGGGCATCAGGTTACGCTCATCATCGGCGACGGCACTGCCATGATCGGTGACCCCTCTGGTCGCAACTCCACGCGTCCGCAGCTCACGCACGCGCAAATCATGGAGAACGCGCAAACCTATGTCGAGCAGGCGTTCAAGGTTCTCGATCCCGAGAAAACCACTCTGCGCTACAACTCGGAATGGATTTTCGCCCTCAACATGGAGGGCCTGCTTAAGCTCACCAGCAACTTCACCGTCGCGCGCATCCTCGAGCGCGATGACTTCCACAACCGCTACACCTCGAACCTGCCCATCAGCCTGCACGAGTTCCTCTATCCCGTCATGCAGGCCTACGACTCGGTGGTCATCGAGTCCGACGTCGAGCTTGGCGGCACCGACCAGCTGTTCAACCTGCTTGCCGGCCGCGAGCTCATGGAGAAGATGGGCATGGAGCCCCAGGTGTGCCTCACGCTTCCTCTGCTTGAGGGCACTGATGGCGTGAAGAAGATGTCGAAGAGCTATGGCAACTACGTGGGCGTCAACGACGAGCCAGCCGATATGTTCGGCAAGATCATGTCCATTCCCGACGAGATCATGGTCAAGTACTACCGCCTTGCCTCGACGGTTGCGGTTGACGAAATTGACGCAATTGAGAAGGGCCTTGCTGCTGACGAGCTGCATCCCAACAAGGTCAAGCGTGCGCTTGCCCGCAACATTGTCGCGGCATACCACAGCGCCGAGGCCGCCGAGGCCGCCGAGGCCCAGTTCGATCTCGTGTTCAAGCAGCACGCTGTTCCCGACGATATCGCCGAATATGCTGCCGATCTGACGCCCAACGACGAGGGCCTGGTTTACGTAGCCAAGCTGCTGGCAGATGCCGGCCTTGCGCAAAGCGCCGGTGAGGCAAGGCGCCTTATTGATGGCGGCGGAGTGAAGGTTAATGGCGAGGCCTTGGCTCCCAAATCCTACAACGTGGATCCTGCGCTGCTTGCTGGTGCGGTCATTCAGGTTGGCAAGCGCAAGTTCGTAAAGCTGGTTTAGCGCTTCAGCTCTATACATATATATAAGTACGCGAGGGGAGCCTGCAGGCTCCCCTCGCTGTCTTACACCGTGACAAAGGGACAGGTCGTTTGTCACGCTAGCGTGATAAAGCGGCGCACCACCCCGACGCCTGCGTTTCGCTCCTGTCGTCCGATCCCTTCCGGGTCCAAGAAGGTCGAACGACGGCCCTCTTGGGCCGCGCGTATGATGACAAGACGCGGCTCTATTTCAAAGGAAGGTTGCTCAGCAGAAATTTTCGAAAATCTCGAAAATAGTTCTTGCATTTCTGTAACAAGGAGACTAATATATTAAATCCGCACTTGAGGAGGGCGCGGCGACAAAGCTTTGGCGAAGTCGGACTCTCCAACCGCTCGAAAAACTATTTTGAGAAATCGAAAAAAAGTTGTTGACAGTCGGTAGGAAACAGAGTAATATATCTCCTTGCGCGTCAGACGAAAGCGACGCGAGAGAGCTTCAAAAATGAGAGTTCTCGGTACCTTGAAAACCGGATACTGTGATGGAAATTCGAATGAAAATTCGGATGTCAGCAATGACATCTTGACCTTGTCGATTCTTTGAAATCGAATATGAATCAATTGCTAGATCACTTCCGATCTGCCGCGGCCC
>JAFSHA010000144.1 GCA_017440565.1 Eggerthellaceae bacterium
CAACCGGCCCGAGGTCGTGTACGAGCGCATGTCGCGCTTCGACCCGGAAGACCTGTGCGTGTCGGTGATCACGCTGGCGGAGCTGGAGTACGGCGTGTTCAGCAGCTCCAATCCCGACCGCAACCAGCTCGCGCTCACGCTCTTCCTGGCGAACATCGAAGTCGTCCCGTTCGGCGATGACGCCGCGGTCGAGTACGGGCGCATACGGGCCGACCTCAGGCGCAAGGGCACGCCCATCGGCGCCAATGACCTGCTGATCGCGGCGCACGCGAAGGCCCTCGGCATGGCGCTCGTCACGAACAACACGAGGGAGTTCTCGCGAGTCGAAGGGCTCGCGCTCGAGGACTGGGCGAGCTAGGCTCCAATCCACCAGCTGCTCACGACGAGCCGCAAATGACGACCCCTCTTCCTCGTCCAAGAAGCATATTGCCGCCGCTCACTTGCCATTGCTCACTGAACCATTCGCGTGCGAAAGGTTCGTCGCTTATCGACTTTGTGCGAATAGCAGGAATATCGGCCGAAACGCACCCACACCGCCGAGCACCTTGCCTGAACGCTTCTCAAGAATGCTCTGCTTCCATTGGTATTCTTGTGCAAGGAAGCATCACTGGCCTCTGGGTCCTCCGTTCCGTCTCTCTCAATTCGCCCACTTGCCCCGCTTGCATAGACGCGCTCGGCATTCTCAAATGCCGATATCGGCCTTGACTTCGTCGCGCATGGCTTCCACGAGTCTCAACCTTGCATCTTTCGCTATGCGGCTCGCCGCGTCAAGCTCCTCTTTCAGCTCGCCGTACGTAGCCATACGCGGCCTCGAGCCTTCGGAAACGAGGGCCTCGTAGCTCACGTCCCCAAGTATTCGGTCGATCTCCTTGCCTGTCTTGGCCCAATCAGATGGCCGTTGCAGGGATTGGATGTCGCGGAGCCTTCTGTACCGGGAATACGCCTCGGGATTCACCTCCTCGATGCATTTGATGCAGTAGTCGACGATCGCGTGCCGAACGTTGGTGTCGCGGGCCGCTTTGAACGGATAGCGGCCATTGCCTAGAATCACATTTTGCGGAATGTAAGATTCGAGAGAAAGGCAACGGCCACCATGGACACTTTACAGGAAAAGGAAGCGATGCAGAACCTCCCGTTCAGGGAGGACGGCACGATAGACCTCGTCGAGCTCGGGAGGCGGCAGCTCGAGGCGATGGTCAACCAGATCATGGACTGGCAGGCCGACGAGCTGTGCGGCGAAGGGAACCGGCGCAACGGCTACCGGGAGCGCGGGCTGCTCACGCCGGTCGGGGAGATCACGCTGCGCATACCCAAGCTGCGGGAGGGGACGTACTTCCCCGACGAGCTGATAAGGCCCTACTCGCGCGTGGACCGCGCGATGGTCGCCGTCGTCAAGGAGGTCTACGTGCGCGGGCTCTCCACCCGCAAGATCGAGAAGGCCGCTGACGCGCTCGAGTTCGCGTCCCTGAGCCCCTCGCGCGTCTCCCGCATGACGGCCGACCTCGACGAGGAGGTGGCGGCGCTCAACGCGCGGCGCTTCGACGGCATGGCCTTCCCGTACCTGTGGCTCGACGCAACGTACCTGAGCTGCCGCGACGAGGGCCACGTGCAGTCCAAGGGCGTCGTCACCGCCATCGCGTGCGGCGAGGACGGGTCGCGCCGGTTCGTCGGGCTCGGCGCCGTCGACACCGAGTCGGCCGTGTCGTGGAAGGCGTTCCTGCTCGGGCTGCGCAGGCGCGGGGTGTCGGGCGTGAAGTGCGTCGTCTCCGACGCGCACGACGGGCTCGTGCAGGCGATAGCCGAGGTCTTCCAGGGCGCGGCGTGGCAGCGCTGCATCGTGCACCTGGAGCGCGACGTGGCGGGCTGGTTCTCCAGGAGGGAGGACAAGCTCACCGCGCTGGCCGCCATGAAGGCCGTGTTCGCCGAGCGCGACCCGCAGCTCGTGCGCGCCGCCTACCGCCAGGCGACCGGGATCATCGCGGGGCTCAAGCCGCATGCGGGCGAGCTGCTGGAAGACGCCGAGGCCGATGCGCTGGCCTACCTCGACTTCCCCTACGAGCACCACGTCCGCCTGCGCACCAACAACGTCCAGGAGCGCGCCAACGAGGAGATAAAGCGCAGGACGAAGGTCGTCGGCGTCTTCCCGTCGGCCGAGTCGATGATGCGGCTCGTGGGCTCGGTCCTCGTGGACGTCAACGAGGAGTGGCTGGAGATGAGCTTCATCGACGCCGCCTCCCTCAAGGGCGTCCGCAGGTCGGAATGCGACCCCGGCCCGATACCCGACGACGTGGTCGAGAAGGCGAGGATCTACGTCATGGCCGCCATCGAGGAGAAGCTTGGGAGGGCTGCGTGATGCTGGTGTAGAATGACGGTTCCAGGCGATGCTCCGTTTGCTCGGGCGGGCTGAAGCCCGCGCCTCCCAAACGAAGTCGTGACACCAACAATCGGCACACTACCTTACCGGTATCCAAAACGGTCTGATTGCCGTTCAATACTCGGTGATATTGCCATAAGAAACCTTTTCCACCCTTCGAATTACGCAAAAGCCTGCAAAAC
>JAFSHA010000145.1 GCA_017440565.1 Eggerthellaceae bacterium
CGGCTGGCATCGAGGCGCTGCGGGCCGCTGGTTTCACGGTGGCGGCGCTGGCGCTTTCCGACGATTCCGTTTCGCTGCGCGACGAGCGCCTTGCGGCTTGCGAGAAGCTTGCCTTGGTGCTGGGGACCGAGGGCGACGGCTGGGCGGCAAGCACCATCGCGGCCTGCGATTACGTGGTGCGCATTCCCATGGCGCACGGGGTCGACTCGCTCAACGTCGCAGCGGCAAGCGCCGTTGCGTTCTGGGAATTGTTTTCAAAATCGGCCTCCTTGTAGGCGCGGGAGTGGGCTTGCTTGAATGGTCCGGCGGACCTTATGGGTTGGCGCATTTGTCTTATCGATCCATAACAAGGGGGCGGCCCGCTTGTGCGAGCCGCCCCCTTAGTGTTTCTTTCGGTGCCCTTGAGTGTGGGCTACTTGGCTTCCTCCGCGGGAGTTTCGGGTGCCGGCGTGAGCTCGGGTTCGACCTCGACCTCGACCGCGATGGGTTCGACTTCGGTTTTGGCCTCAACGGGCTGCGCCTCGATTGCAGCAGCTTCAGCCTCGACCGCGACTACGGGCTGCGTTTCGGGTTGCGGAGCGGCCATGGGCTGGGGCTCGGCAGGCTGCGCTTGCACTGCAGGCTGGGGCTCGGCAACTGGCGCTGCGGCAGGCTGGACCTCAACGGGCTGCGCCGCATAAGCTGGCTGGTAGGAGGCAGGGGTCGCCTGCTGCGGCATCGGCTGCGCGGGAACCGCCTGCTGCGGCATCGGCTGCGCGGGAGCCGCCTGCTGCGGCGCGTACTGCTGCACGTACTGCGGCGCGGGAGCCGCCTGCGCGTAGATGTTATGTCCGTAGGGCTGACCCTGCTGCGCGGCGACGTTCTGCCAGTGAGCAACGCTCGCGGCGTCCTGGGTCCTCTTCGCGAAGATGGCCAGCGCAATGAGCACGCCCATAGCAATAAGGCGACCGCCGAGCAGCGCCGCCACGGCACCGGCGATGCTCCATCCGAACACGCCGCCCAGCTTAGCCGGATCGGCAGCGTGGCGCACGCCGAGGATGCCAGCGATAAGCGTAACCACGCACGTCAGCACCTCCCAGCCAACCACCAGGCCAAGCAGGCCCAGCGTCAGGCCGATAATCGAGCCGACGCCTTCAGCGAGCAGCGGATCGTGGTAGCCGTAGCTGAACTCGTACGCGAGGCTTTCCATGAGGGCGCCGTCAAAGACGCTTCCCGTCATGCCCAGCACGACGGCGCAGAACAGGCAGCCAAGCAGCGTGACAGCCGAAAGCGCGATGGCTGCGATGCCGAGGCCGCGAATGGTATTGGTGTGTTTACCCTGCATGAGTGCTCCTTTCATAAAGGTCGAGCAATGGCTTTCGATGAGCTAGTCGCCGATGAAGAAGTTGACGATGGCGCTCACGATGCTGATGACGATGGACGCGAACAGCGCGCTGAAGAATCCGCTGACTACAATGCCCACACCGAACAGGCCGTTGGTGATTCCCGCGGCGATATAGATGACCGCCACGTTGATGACCAGGTAGAAAATACCCAGCGTCAGGCAGGTGATGGGCAGGCTCAGCACTTCCAGAATGGGCTTGATGATGATGTTGGTAAGCGACAGCACCAAGCCGAACAGGGCAATAGCCACCCAAGCCTCGGTGCCGCCGATGATGTCGATGCCGGGGATCAGCCAAACGGCTACGCCCGCGGCGATGGCGGTGACCAGCCAACGCATGATGAATGCCACGAATGCTCCTTTCCGCACGTTTTTCAACACCACTATAGCAAAGATGTGTGGAGTGCTCGTGATTGGCGGCAAGCCGACGTTTTTATGTCACAATTACGCATCATGAAAAAGACGCAGAAGCTTTCTCCCAAACCGAAGAGGTCTGACAAAGCGCGCGCTGGGGCGGGCTCGTCTCGTGCTGCGTCGAAATCCTCCGGGAAGGGCGGCGCGCGTACGAAAGCCTCTTACGCCAAGGGTAGGGCTGCGGCTGCCGCATCGCGCACGTCGGCTTCGTCGCTTTGCCCGGTATCGGGTGCTTGCGGGGCCTGCCAAGCCATTGATGTGCCCTATGACCAGCAGCTTTCCGCAAAGCAGGAATTCATCGAGGCTCTGTTCGCCGACGTGGCGCCTCGTGCGGTCATCCGTCCCATCTTGGGCATGCAGGATCCTTTCCATTACCGCAACAAAGTCATCTCGCCTTACGCCCGCGGGAAAAAGCTGCCCGCGAAGCCTGGCCGTGGGGCGGGTCGCGGGCCTCGTTTCGAGATTCTCACGGGCATGTACGCCAAGGGAACGCATCGGCTGGTGCCCACCGATACGTGTCTGCTCGAAAACCGCGTTGCCAAGAAGGTGACGCTTGCGGTGCGCGACATCATGGCGCGCTTCGGGATCGAGCCCTACGATGAAGACGCACACGCCGGCTTTATGCGCCATGCAGTGGTGCGCGTGGGCCACGAAAGCGGCGAGGTGCTGGTGACGCTGGTGACCAACGGCGCCGATTTCCCCTCGTCAAAGGCGTTTTGCCGTGAGCTCATCAAGCGCGTTCCGCAGGTTACCACCGTAGTGCAGAACGTGAACACGCGCCAGACCAACGTCATCCTGGGCGACGAGGAGCGTACGCTGTACGGCCCCGGCTTCATCTTGGACACGTTGTGCGGTTTGAGCTTCCGCATTTCCTCGCATTCGTTCTACCAGGTCAACGCCACGCAGACTGAAGTGCTGTATGAGGCGGCTGTGGCGCTTGCCGCCTTCGATGGGACGCAGACGGCCATCGATGCGTACTGCGGGACGGGAACCATCGGGCTGGTGGCGGCCAAGCGCGGCGCGGCTCGCGTCATCGGCGTTGATAACGTGGCTTCTGCCATTGCCGACGCGCGGTTGAACGCGCGGCACAACGGGGTGGAAAACGCCGAGTTCGTGGCGGCCGATGCGGGCGCGTTCATGCGCGATTTGGCGGCGCGTCGGGCGGGGCTTTCCGAAACCGAAGAGCTGGTGCTGCTCATGGATCCGCCGCGCGCTGGTTCGACGCCCGAATTTTTGGATGCGGCCATCGAGTTGGCGCCTGCGCGCATCGTCTACATTTCCTGTAACCCCGAAACTCAGGTACGCGACATCGCCCACTTGAAGCGTGCGGGGTATCGGGTGGAAGCGCTGCAGGCTGTCGACATGTTCCCCCATACCGAGCACGTGGAATCAATCGCGCTGATCACGAGAGGATAGAAGTGAGCGACATCATCATTCGCCGCGCCGTTCGCGAGGACGTGCCGACTCTGCTTGACATCTACAATTACGAGGTGGTCAACGGCGTGTCGACGCTTGATCTGAACCCGCGCACGCTTGACGAATGGTATGCGTGGTTCGATTCGCACCAAAGCGAGGTCCACCCGCTGTTCGTGGCCGAACGCGACGGGGAGGTGCTGGGGTATTCCAGCTTCTCACCGTATCGCAGCAAGGAGGCCTACCTTTCGACGGTCGAGCTTTCCATTTACGTGGGGCGCGAGGCGCGCGGGATGGGCGTGGCCACCAAGTTGCTTGAGGCGCTGGTTGACCATGCGTGGGAAAGCGATGTCATCCATCTGGTGGTTTCGGTGATTACGAGCGAGAACGTTCCCAGCATGCACCTGCATCGCAAGTTCGGCTTCACGTATCGGGGCACGTTGCACGAGGTTGGCTACAAGCACGGTCGCTACCTGGACATTTCGATGTACGAGCTGTTGGTTTAGGGGGTGCGCATGAGCGCGCTGTTGGATAAGGCGCTCGCCACGATGGCCGAGCGCAAGCTGGCGGGGCCTGGCAATGCGGTGCTGCTGATGGTTTCGGGCGGTTCGGATTCGACGGCGCTTGCCTATCTGGCCGACGAGATGCGCGCTGGCGGGCATCTCGGCGCTGTGGCTATGCTGCACGTGAACCATAAGCTTCGCGGGCAGGATGCCGAAGATGACGCCCGCTTCGTGTCCGAGTTGGCCGCCATTTTGCATATCCCGCTGTTCATGTGCGAAATCGATGTTGCGCGCGAGGCGCAGCGCACGGGTGGCAACGTTGAGGCTATTGCGCGGCACGAGCGCTATCTGGCTGCCAACGAAGCGCTGCGCAGCATGTGCCAGCATGAGGCGTTTCCGCTGGCAGACGGGCGTATTTTCACGGCGCACACGGCCGACGACCGCGTCGAGAACTTCTATATGCGCTCCATCGTCGGCACGGGGCCGGGCGGTTTTCGCTCGATGCTGTACGCCAACGGGCCGGTGGTGCGCCCTGTTCTCGATGCTAGTCGCGAGGAGCTGCGCGCTTACGTGCGCGAACGCGAGGCGTCGGGAGCGGTGGTAGCGTGCGATGCGCAGGGTCATTTGTGGCGAGAGGATGCTACCAACGCGCATACCGACCGATTCCGCGCCTACGTGCGCCACGAGATCGTGCCGCGTGCGAAAGAGCGCAACCCGCAGCTGCTTGATGTGCTGACGCGCAGCATGAACCTTATCGCGGACGAGGACGACATGCTTGATGGCATGACTCAGGAAGTCATCGGCCGCTGCGTGAAATGGGAACAGGAAAGCGAGGAGTGGGGGGTGGATGTCTCTGAGGGATTCCGCCTGCTGCCTTGCTTCGGTGCAGAGCCCTTGCCCTTGCAGCGCCGAGCGGTGTTTTCGCTGGTCGGACGCATGTTGGGGCCCGATGTGCGCGTGGAGACCGCCACGGTCGAGGCGGTTTTGGCTGGTTTTGAGATGGTCCCGAATGAGCTTGAAACGCAAGAGGCCGCAGGCGATGCGCCTGCAGCCTCGGTGCGTCCTAAGAGCGGCTATGTGACCAACATTCAGGGAGACCTTGCCGTTAGCGCCAACAAGCAGGGCGTGTTGGTCGAGCCTATGTCGCGTTTCCGCGCACGGCGTAAGAAGCTGTAAGGTTTGCGGGGCTGCTTACCTTGCAACCCCGCTTTGATTCGCTCGCTGGCGTGCTTTGCGAGCAGTTTGAGCTGGGCCTGTCCTGGCCGAGCGTGCCCTGGGTTTAGGTTGTATCGTTTTCGGTTGCGGCGCGCTGATTTGGGTTTCAGGCTGGGCTCAGTTGCTTTCGGTCTAGCGCCACTCCTCCTTGTAGGCCCAGTTGCGCAGGATGTCGCACCAGAGCGTGAACTCGGCCATCATAGCCTCGACGTCAACGGGCTTGCCGCGTGAGATTTGCTGGTGCAACCAGCCGTCTGCCATCCAAATCATGAGGTCAAGCACGTATCGCGGGTCGATGTCGTCGCGGAACTTCTCGAAGTTCACGTTCTTGAAATAGTGGTCGAACATGCCGTCGATGTGGTCGTTCATCCACTTTCCCATGCTTTCGCGGATGTCGCGATGCTCGGGATAAAATGCGCGCACGGAAAACGAGATGGCCCACGGGAACTTTTCGAGAAACGTCACGCGCTTGAGATCGCCGGCGTAGAGCAGCACCTCGAAGAAGTCATCGATCTGCCAGTACCCTTCGTCGAGTACGGCGTCGACGGTATTTTCCATAAGCCAGTCGGCGGCGGCGACGAACAGCTGGCCCTTGTTCTTGAAGTGGAAGAACAGCGATCCCTTCGAGATGCCGGCTTTGCGTGCGATCTCTTCGGTTGAGGCCGTTTTATAGTCGTGCCGACCGAACTCCTCGATGGCTGCGTCCATTATGGCGTCGCGTTTTTCGGTGCTGATGTCGGGGGCGCTGCCGCGCGCACCAAGTTGCTGGTTCATGTCCGCTCCTCGTGTCGTGATGTTCGTGCGGTTCTACCTTGCTGACTGGCCAGTCATTGCTCGAGACTCATGCTATGGGATTGACTCGATTTGAGAAGACGCTCTGACGGGATTTTGCCGTTGCGGAGGATTTTTGCGAGGCCCTGCGATAGGTTTTAGCGCATTTGCTCGATGGGGCGCGTGCGGCCCCGCAAAGCGCCCGCCCAATTCGGGCGTTCACGGCAAGCTTGACCGCCTTGTCGACGGCTGTTTGAACGAGATTATTGAAGTTGTGTGCAAAAACACTAACGATTGGACAATCGAGTGGGCTAGATCCTTCCGATTAAGGCGACAGGAGGGTCGAACGAGGCAACCCATCCTTAAAATATTCAACGTTTGTTGAATATCGGGCCTCTTTTATCATCACTCATTCCAACTCTTTTCATAAACAGTGTCCAATAGATGAGTTTTTTGCACACAACTTCGAAAGCCATCTCTTGAAGGCATTCGTTGGAGGGCGTTTCAAGGGCTTTCGCGAAATGGGATGTTGAGTTTTGAGTCCTGGGCTGCGGGTGCGCTAAGCCGAGATTCTGAACGTGGAGGCTTGGTCTTTCAAAACGGCGTGACGCAAGGAATGGTGTCTCATCTCGAAGGCATCCACTCTTGGCTGAATGCGGTGCCCTAAAAGCGAGGCAAGCGTTTTGGCCGTTCTAAGAAATTCCTGCGCATCGTATATTTGGTTGCCTGTAAGCGTTACTACGCGATAGTCCATTCTTGAGAGAGCGTTTCTTCTGCTCGAGTCGCTTGCAATACGCTGAGCGCCGCTGTGGTACATGTTGCTTTCGTATTCGAGGATAACTCGCTGGTCGATCCACGCGAGATCGCCGTAAAACTCACTGCGTCCCAGTTCATGTTGCATTTTCAGGGGAACAGCGATCTTTTCGTTCATCGTGAATTTCGGAAACCCCAATCCTCCGAGCCTATAAGGCAGGCCCAGCATTATCGCTGATGCGGTTTCCATGGGGGAGGCCGAGCGATCGATCACATGCTTGATCGCGGCTCGTGCGCGGCGCAATCCGGGGATGTCATTTTGGTGGGCTAGGTAGCGTTCGCATGATTGCTTGGTCATGAAAGATTTTCTCTCACCAAAGGACGTGAAAACTTGCCCGGGATGCGGGTAAATCCCGCAGAGCTCAAATCCTATCTGTATCAAGTCGATCAAGTCTGCTGTGCGTGCCAACTGAAGGAAGAGCAGTTCGGGCGAGGCGATGCAGACGCCGTCGTCAACTTGCAGCAAGGCGTTACGCGGGATTTCCGAGAACGTATGGAACACCGTGTCGGAATGATCTCTTCTTCGTTGCGCGCAAGTGCTGATGAGGTGGATTTCGCAGGGAGGCAGCCCCACCGCCTGAAGGAAGGAGCTGGCCGCTAGAGAGGCAGCCTTCGACGTTTCGAGCGGGCCTAAAGACTGCGGCCGAGCAACGCGGCGCAGGGACGCGATCTCCTCGGCTCCGACAAGGCGCATGTAGGCCAATGCTGATATGTTACCCAAAATGAACATGAACGCATAATACCAGATCAGACGGCAAAAATGTTGCCTCATGGAGCCGTATTTTCACCGTGCGCGAACCGTGGTATTGTCATATTTTTGTCGGCCGCAATTCGGCTTTTTGGAGTCGGTTTGTCGGCCGCAATTCGGCCTCATGGAGTCAAAAAGGCAATCGCATTTCTACTCAAAGGAAACTCGGGGAGAGGGGTAGTGGCGCAGCGTGATTTTCCCCTCGAGGTCCGCCCTGCTCAGAGGGGTTTCGGGGGCTGCTATTTGCCGGCTTCGCTTTTGGCATGTGGATAGGCGCTTGGTGCAAAGTCGGTTTTCCGCTTGAGGAAAAGTCGGTGGATTATCGATCTAGGCGATGCGCTTAATACTGGAAACAAAGAAGCCCTCGTATAAATCAGTGGGGCAAACGCACAAAGTTCCTTCGATTTTCGTAGGCAGCAGAGGCAGCTCCTCGATACCGAGAAGCTCTATGGGCTCGATTTCGAACGATCCGCGCTTCGCCGCCTCCTTCAAGCATGCGCTCACGATGTTCTCGTTTTCGCAAGCCAGCACACTGCAGGTCGAATACACCAGCTTGCCGCCAGGCTTGAGCAGCGAAAGCGCCTTGCCCAAAAGGGCCCGCTGAGCTTTGACGCTCTTGTCGATCAGCTTTTCGGTAAAGCGCGCGGGCATCTTTGGGTCGCGCGCGCGAAGCGTGCCCGACCCGGAGCAGGGAGCATCGACCAAAATGCGGTCGAAGCGGAAGAACTCGTCGAGTCGGCGTGCGTCGGTGCGCATGACCACCACGTTCGAGGCGCCCTGCTTTCGCAGGTTGAACTCGAGTTTCTCGGCGCGGGGAGCGTGCATTTCGCAAGCCGTGATGTGCGCCCCCTTGCCGCCAAGCGCTGCGAGTTGCGTAGTCTTTCCGCCAGGCGCAGCGCACATGTCGAGGATGTCGAGCCCCGGGGCCGCTCCCAGCACCAGCGGCGGTAACATGGAGGAGAGGCTTTGCAGATACAGCTTCCCTTCGTCATAGGCGGGAAGATCCCAAAGCTTCCTTTCGCCAGCATCCTCTATCACGAAAGCATCCGAGTACCAGGAAACTCCATGCCAGGCGATGCCCGCCTCGTCGAGAGCACGAGCGACCTCCTCGCGATTGGATAAGATGGCGTTCGCGCGCAGCGTCGATGCGCGACGCGAGAAACAGCCCTCGACAATGCGGCTCACCTCGGCGGAATTATATTGCTTAGCAAGCAGGGGTTCGAAAAACGCGGGTAGGCTATCAGCCGCGCTACCATTGATGCGCGTTTTGGGGGCTGCAGGTGCGCTAGATTTGTCATTCATGAATGAGCTCTTTCGCGTTTTCCGAAGTTGTGTTCAAAAAGCACAACCATTGTATCTTTTTTATAACGGGAAGGGCTTGAATCAGCTCATTTGGAGGTGTTCGCGGCTGCGCGGACGGAAGGGGCTCCGTGTTTAGCCTGTTCAGGTTATTGTGGCTACATGAAAAGACACTTGGGATTTTTAGAAATCATCCAATCGTTGAAGTTTTTGCACACAACTTTGGAAATGTCGTTCGTGGAGGCTGGTGGGGACTGACCTAGCGGGTGGGAGGTGAGTGGGAGCGGCGTGACGATTGCCATAAAGTGGGTGCTGTTTGCGGGTGCGTGCGGCAACGGTTGGTCTGCCGGAAGATGCTGGCTGGTATTGCCTGCGAGGTGGCGTTTGGCGCGGGCATCCGAAAGTGTGAGCGAACGATGCGGGGGCGTTTGACGCAGGTGGGGCGGTTTGCCGAAAGGCGGGTGCGGGTTTCTTGCCGTTTTGCCTTGCAAGCGTGATAATTCGCCTGATAACAACGGAAATGTCATCCGGGAGCCCTTTGCTCTCGTGGCAAACGCGCATGCGCGCAAGCAGCGTGCAGGCGCGTATCTACATTAAGGAGAGCATCATGTCTAGTGAGGAGCGCCTGCAGGAAAAGGCTGCTGCGATGGAGGAGATGGCCGCAGCGGTTGAGGCGGAGGCGCCAGAGTCGGCACCTGCGCCGACGCCGGCGTTTGAGGTGGTGCTCGCCAGTAAGAGCCCGCGTCGTCGCGAGCTGCTTGAACAGGCTGGTGTGAAGTTTACGGTGCGCACTTCCGTCACCCCGGTCGACGAATCGCTCGAACCCGACTTGCTGGCCGACCCGACTGAGGCGTGCAAGAAGCTTGCCGAGCGCAAGGCGGGCGCGGTGGTGCAGGAAGTGCTCGCCGAAAACTATACGGGCATGCTCATCGTTATCGGCGCCGACACTATGGTGGTGAAGGACTGCGAGATCTTCGGCAAGCCGTGTAGCCTTTCGGATGGCAAGCACATGCTGCGCCAGCTTTCTGGTTGCACGCATGAGGTGATCACGGCTGTATCGGTGTGGATGATCGCAGCGCCCGAGATCGAGAAGATCTCGCTGGGATTCCGCACGTTTGCCGACGTGAGCCACGTGACCTTCCGCGATCTTACCGATGACGAGATCGCTGACTACCTGCGCAAGGGCGAGTCGTTCGACAAGGCAGGCGCGTATGCCATCCAAGGCGAGGGCGCGGCGCTGGTCGATCATTACGAGGGCGCATTGGACACCATCATCGGCCTGCCGGTCGAGAAGATGATCCGAGAATTCCCAGATCTCGTGAATTAAGTATGACCTTTGAGATACGGAAGGGTATCAACGATCTGCGCTCGAGAGGTAATGCTAAACTGAATCGGATATTAGTAGAGCGGGCGATCTGCCGTGCTTGCTGGGGCTTGGTGCTTCGGGTGCGGCGGTATCGTGCGTCCATGGGACGATGTCGGCCTGCGTGCTAGGTGAGGTGCGATCAGCATTCGCTGTGGCGCGTGTCGGGTCAAAGCAATATGAGTAAAGGTAAGTTATATGGCTGACGATAAGAAAAGCCCTGGTAAGCAACCCGAGCAGAACTCGCGTACCACGTTGATCATGATGATCATCGTGGCGTTGGTGCTGTTTTTCGTGGGTAGCCAGTACATCATGGGCGGCGGTCAGGGCGACGGAAAGGTTACCGATCGCCTGATCACCTCCGAATTCGTGCAGGCGGTCGAGCAGGATCGCGTCATCAACGTGGTTTACGCGGCGGGCGATTACTCGGTTTCGGGTTCGTATTACCCGGCCGCGACGGCGGGCGCTGCGGCGGCCGATGCGTTCAACGACGCGTTCGGTGCGCTCAACGCGCTTACGGCAACACAGGGTGCGGGCGGTGTCGGTACCACCGATCTTGAGCCTGCAACGTTGGGCACCGAGCACAACTACGTCTCCACCTACGTGGGGCAGGACTCGCTTGGCGAGCTCATGGCCGCGCATCCGGATATCGACTACGAGGTCACGCTGCCGAGCCCCTTCCTCGAGATCTTCGCCACGCTGTTCCCCATCCTGCTTATCGGCGCTTTGCTGTTCTTCTTCTTCAATCAGATGCAGAAGGCCAACAACTCGCAGATGAGCTTCGGCAAGAACAAGGCGAAGAAGACGCTTGAGGAGCGTCCCGACGTGAAGTTTGCCGACGTGGCGGGTGTGGACGAGGCCGTCGAGGAAATGAGCGAGATCAAAGACTTCCTGGCCAATCCCGAGAAGTATCAGGCTATGGGCGCGAAGATCCCGCGCGGCGTGCTTCTGGTGGGCCCTCCCGGTACGGGCAAGACGCTTCTGGCGCGTGCGGTTGCCGGCGAGGCAGGCGTGCCGTTCTTCAGCATTTCGGGCTCTGACTTCGTCGAGATGTTCGTGGGCGTGGGCGCCAGCCGCGTGCGCGACTTGTTCAAAGACGCGAAGGAAGCGGCGCCGTCGATCATTTTCATCGACGAAATTGACGCGGTCGGTCGTCAGCGCGGCGCTGGTTTGGGCGGCGGCCACGACGAGCGTGAGCAGACGCTGAATCAGCTGCTGGTTGAGATGGACGGCTTCGAGGGCAACGACTCGGTGGTCCTTATTGCGGCTACTAACCGCGCTGACATTCTGGATCCGGCGCTGCTGCGTCCGGGTCGTTTCGACCGCCAGATTGTGGTGGACGCGCCTGACGTGAAGGGTCGCGAGCGCATCCTCGAGGTGCATGCGAAGGGCAAGCCCATCGGCAGCGATGTCGACCTGGCGCGTGTGGCAAAGATCACCCCTGGCTTCACGGGCGCCGATCTTGCCAACCTTATGAACGAAAGCGCGCTGCTTACGGCGCGTCGCGGCAAGAAGATCATCACCATGCGCGAGGTGAGCGAGTCGATGGAGCGCATCATCGCTGGTCCCGAGCGCAAGGGCCGCGTCATGGACGAGAAGACCAAGCGCACCATCGCCTACCATGAAAGCGGCCATGCGCTGGTGGGGCACCTGCTTGAGCACGGTGATCCGGTGCATAAGATCTCGATCATCTCACGCGGTCGCGCGCTGGGCTACACGCTGTCCATCCCCGAGGAAGACAAGGTGCTCAACACGCTGGGCGAAATGAAAGCGCAGCTTGCGGTGTTCATGGGCGGCCGTGTGGCCGAGGAGATCTTCTGCGACGACATTACCACGGGTGCGAGCAACGACCTCGAGCGCGCAAGCAAGATGGCGCGTGCCATTGTCACGCAGTACGGCATGAGCCCGCTTGGCACGCAGGTGTTCGGCCAGCCCAACCACGAGGTGTTCCTGGGCCGCGATTATGGCAACACACAGGATTACTCGGATGAGACGGCGCGTGCCATCGACGAAGAGGTGTCGAAGATCATGCGCGAGGCGCATGATACGGCGCATCGCATTCTGTCGGAGAACGCCGAGCAGATGCATCTGATGGTGAGCGTGCTGTTCGAGCGCGAGACTATCGAGGGCGAGGCGTGCGAGGCGCTGCTTGACAACAAGTGGGACGAGTATCTGGTGCGCGAGGTTGATATCCTGGCGGCCAAGGAGCGCGAAGAGGCCGAAGCTCGTGCGCGTGACGCCGCGACTTTCGGTGAGGAAGCAGCCGCTGCGGGCATGAACGGAGGCTCGGGTGCTGCCGCCCTGCCGATTGCGGGTGGTGACCCGTACGCGAATCCGTATGGCGTGACGTCGCAGCAGCCGGGCGATTCTGGCGAGCCGCAGCCGCTTGTCGAGCCGCAGCCCGCTGAGCCGCAGCAGCCGCAGCAGCCCGCTGAGCCGCAGCCGCAGCAGCCGGGCGACTCCGACAAGGAGTAGGCCTGCGAAGCGAGCCGGGCGAGCTGGGCTGGGCCTTGCTCGTCAAGGTGCCGAGTCAGAGCAACGGGCCGCATGATTGAGTCGACGACTCGGTCATGCGGCCTTTTCTTTTTCGGATAAGTCCGAATGGGATCGAACGGGGCAGAGGCTTTCTCTTCGGCCATGCGTCCTTTCGCAGCGCATGGAAAAGGACTGGATTCAGGCCGTTAACATGGGCGCGCTACAATAGGGCGGAAAATGACCGATGCTGCGCATGATCGAGAGGAGCGCACGTGGAAGCGAAGGAATTGCTGGCCCAGCTTTCGAGGGAACAGTTGGAGCAGATGGTCGTTGCTTCGGCACGCAACATAATGGCCATGGATGGCTTCTGGTTCCAGGCGATAGAGCGTCGTGAGGGAATGGACGCGGCGATGGACTACGACCTAGCGGCGTGGACGGGATACACCGTTACCGAGGCGCGTCGCATCAAGGCTGTTCTTGGCCTTCCCGAGCGCGCTGGGCTGGAAGGCCTCGCGCAGGCGTTGCCTCTGAAGGCGTCGAGCCTCAGCAGCGAGTGGTCA
>JAFSHA010000146.1 GCA_017440565.1 Eggerthellaceae bacterium
CCACGCCACGCGCGCCTGCGCGGAGAATCCGGGCAGTTCCACGCCGTCCTCGCCCAGCGCGGCGGCGCAGACGGTCTTCGCTATGCCGGAGTTGTCCACGTACGCCACCTTGTAGGTGCGCTCGGCGTCCAGGGGCTCGCCGTTAAGCGTGACGCCTGCGAACGAGTAGCCCCCATCGGCCTCGGCGGCTACCTCGAGCTCTATGCCGCTGGCCACGGGCAGGGTCTCGAGCGAGAAGGGCGTGACCTTCGCGCCTTCGCCGCCTTCCACCAGCATGCGCGCAAGCGCCTCCACTTGGCTTCCCTTGAGCTCGATCTCGAAGATGCAGGGCGTGTTGGGCCCCGTGACGAACTTGAGCGCCTTCTCGGTGTAGCCGCCCTCGAGGATGGGGCCCGTGCACACGTAGGAGGGCATGATGAGCAGCTCGGCGCCGTACATCCCGCGCAGCGTGTTCGCCAGGGCCGACGCCGCGGGGTTTCCGCCCTCGGCGGACGTGTCGTAGGGGTAGGAGCACTCCATGGCGCACACGGCTTCGGCCTCTCCCTCGGGTTCGCGCAGCAGCGCGTCGAAGGCCTCGTAGGCCTGCGCGGCGTCGTACTCGCCCGAAAGCATCTTGCCGACCACGTTCTGCGACACCGCGAAGAACTCGTTGGACGCCAGGCGGATGTAGAGGCGGTTCGACTCGATGTAGGGGATAAGGCAGTCGAGTTCGGGGGCGAGCTCGAGCTCGACGTTCTTGTTGTAGGGGATGGCGGAGTGCGCCGGGGCTACGAGGTTCTGCCCCTCCTCCGAGAGCATGGTCGAGATCACGGCCAGCGCGGCGTCGCGGCGCGAGTCGCTCTCCTCCACGCCCTCGCTCACGGCGACTTGGAAGGACGGGTAGGTGAGGACCCAGTTCTCTTCGGGGATGTCGCCGAAGTATGGCAGCAGCACCACGTCTTCCAGGCCGTCCGCGGCCATGGTGCCTAGGTCCACGCCGGTGCCGCGTACGATGGCGACCTTCTCGTCGATGAACGCCTCTCGCCAGTCGCCGTAGCTGGCCTTGGAGTCCTCGGCCGTGAGGCCGGTGTCGGCGACGAACGCCTCGAAGCGCTCGAACACGCCAGGCCACACCTCGGCGTCGAGGCCCGTGGTCACGCCGTTCTCGTAGTCAAGGCGCCACATGCGGCCCTCGAGCGACTGCAGCTGGGCGATGGAGGCGCCCTGGAGCGTCTCCATGCACGTGTAGTCGTAAACGAAGTCGCTCATGTAGCCGCGGATGCCGTGCTCTTCGAAGGCCCGGCAGGCCGCCACGAAGCTCGCGTAGTCGGTGGGCAGGTCGATGCCGTAGCGGTCGAAGAGCTCCTTGTTGGCTATGAGGCCGTCAACTTCGCCGCAGGCCGGAAGCCAGTTCACGCTGCCGTCGGCGTTACGGTAGTTCTCGAGGTAGGCGGTGTAGAAGGATGCCGCCACCTCGGTGCTGGAGAGGTCCATGAGGTAGGGCTGGAGGCTCGCTGCGTCGTTCACGCTGAAACGGCGCGTGGTGATGATGTCGGGCAGCTCGCCGTTCTCGGCGTAGAACTTGTAGAAGTCGAGGTCGTTGTTGCCCACGACCCACTCGATGTCGGCCTCCGGCACCTGGGATTCCACGTAGGGCGCGTACTCGCTCAGGAGGTCGACCGACCACAGGTACACGGTGAGCTTTTCCTTCTGGGCGTCGCCCGCCTGGCACCCGACCAGGCAGAGCAGGGATATGGCAGCCGCCATCGCGGCGATAAGGAGCCTTCGCATTTCAACCCTCCAATGCAGAAACACCGTGCCCCATGGTAGCACCGCCGCCTCGCGGGTTCGGGCAATCAAACGCCTTGTTTACGTTTCGTCAACTTGGAGGTAACGGGGGAGTGACGGAGAGGCTGTTTTTGCCGGCGCCTTCTCGTTTTATCCCCCGATTTTACGTGCGCGCCTTGTTTGGCTTATCGCGCGCCTATTCAGCCGCTTGGAACGTGTCGCGGTCGGGGGCGAAGGAGCGCATGGCGGCGATGGTGCGCGTGAACAGCTCGTCAAGCTCCCATCCGCACATTTCCGCGCCTGCGCGGATGACGTCGCGCGAGCAGCCGGCGGCAAAGCTCTTGTCCTTGAACTTCTTCTTGAGGCTCTTCACCTCGAAGTCCATCACGCTCTTCGACGGGCGCATGATCACGGCCGCGCCGATAAGCCCCGTCAGCTCGTCGGTCGCGAACAGCACCTTTTCCATGAATAGCTCGGGCTTGGGGCACTGCTCGTTGAAGTCGGAGTTGTGCGTTTGGATGGAGCGAATGAGCTGCTCGGAGCCGCCCGCCTCGCGCAGCATCTCGGCCGTGCGCAGCGTGTGGTCGGCTGCGGTGGGGAATTCCTCCCAGTCGAGGTCGTGCAGAAGGCCAACGAGCCCCCAGAAGTCGACGTTCTCGGGGTCGAACTCGCTCGCGAAGTAGCGCAGCGTTCCCTCGACAGCCAGGCCGTGCTCGATGTGGAACGGATCCTTGTTATGCTCGTTCAGCAGCGCAAACGCCTCTTCGCGCGTAATGCCGGCTTCAAATTTCGTCATAGTTTGTCCTCGCTTTCGAACTCACGACGTCGGGTGCTAAGGTGTTGCATCCATTATGCCCGTATCCCGCGCCCGCGCGCCTTCGAATTCCGAATTGACAACGAGGTGCCCACAATCCCTCCGGCCCCTTTCGGGTAGCGGCGGTTTCAGCGCGCCTCTTCCGCTTCTATGCGGCTGCGCAGCTCGCGCATGCTCATGGCAGAGCAATCTTCCAATGTAAGGCCGGGGTCGAGCTCCATAAGCTCTTGCGCAGCGCGGTATCGCTGTACGCCCATGCCGGCCTCGACGGCGGCGGCCCTTTCGGCGGGATCGACCGCTTGGCAGGTACCCGCGCAGGGGAGGGCGGCCAGGCACTCATTTCCCATGCTCATGAGCCGCTGGCGCTGCTGTTCGTCCTCGCAAGTTACGGAAAGGGCCACGAGGGAATCGGCGGTCATGCGGGAGGCGAATCCGTCGCTTTCCACGAGCGCTCGAATGGCCTGGTCAAGCGGCATTCCCTTGAGAACTACATTCTTTTCGTCCAGCTCTTCGAGAACAAGCGCGCCGTCGACGTTGAGGCCAAGCGCTTCGAGCACGGTGTCGTCGGCTTTAACGGCCAGCTCGATCGAAGGGTTCATATCGATGGCAACGTGGGCCGTGGGCCAGTTTTCCGCGGCGCTTTCGGCCAGCTGCTGGGAAAGCTGCTCGTGTTGGGAAGACGCCGATTCCTCGGCGGGGTTGCGATCGAGTAGTCCCACGCCAACGAAGGCGAGCGCCAGGCATGCGGCAGCTGCGATGGTGGCGATGGCGGCCTTTGCGCGGCGGCTTCGCTTCGGCGCGGCGACCTTCGCCCGGTTGGCCTGCGTCTGGGAGGTCGATAAGTCGGTGCCGCTCTCTCGCTTGCCTTCAATGAAGGAGAGCGTTCGCTCATTCAGCCCCGGTGGAACCTCGAGCGCATCGAAGGCCTCGCGTACGCGCTTTTCGGCATCGGTCATGACAGAGCCTCCTTCAGCTGCTTCTTTCCGCGCGAGATCCACGAGTACACCGTGTTGATCGGCGCATCGAGCATGCGGGCGATTTCGGTTGCGGGATACCCTTCGACAAGCGACAGATACAGCGGCGTGCGGGGCGGATCATCGAGCGCGCGCAGGGCGTCGATGGCCTCACGATAGCCTGATTCAGGTTGTTCGAGCGGGTCGGTTGCAGGCGGGTCGGGCGCCTTCGCCTCATCAAGCGCGACATTGCGCCGTGCGGCCGACTTCAGCATGTCCTTGCAGGTGTTCGAGGCAACGCGCAAAAGCCATGCCTTGCGGTGCTCTTCGCCCTCGAAGCGCTTTTCGTCGGCCAGCGCGTATTTGAGGAACGTTTCCTGGTATGCGTCTTGGGCGTCAGCCTGGTTGCGCAGATGAAGCATGCAGATGCGCCATACGGCTGGTCCGTACGTTTCGAGGGTGCCTTCGATGTCTTCAGCAGGTCTCATGCCAAGCGCGCTCTAGCGCATGCCGCACATTCCGCGGCCCATGCCGCATCCGCCGTTTCCGCAACCCTTGCCTTGGCCAGCCGCGTTTTCGGGGTTCGGACAGGCCCCGCTTTCCCAGTTGTCGCACGTGCCGTTGCCGTCTTCGTCGACGAAGCTGCCACAGTTGGGGGAGGCGCCGGCTTCGCGGTTGTCGCATACGCCGTTTTCGTTGGCGTCGATGAAGTTGTTGCAGACCATCATGTCTTGGTTGCATGCGCCTGCGCGTGTTGCGGTCATGCAGGTTCCGAAGTTGTCGCACGCGCCATCGCCGTCGGCATCGACGAAACTCACGCATGCGATGTCTTGCTCGGCTGCCATCGGGCAGGTTTGCGGGTTGCTTTCAAGCGGCTGCCAGCCTGCGGCCAAAGCCGCACCAGGCACGATGAGCGCGACAACCAGCGCGATGGCACCCATGATGATGGCGGTTTTCCTCGAGATGCTCTTCATGTTCGATCCTTTCGCGAAAAGACTTTTTCCCGAATACGACTGGGAAAACCGAATCCTTGCACCGATTGGGAAAAAATCGCGCTATTCGGGTTTCACTGCCACGTGCACAGCGGCGATGCCGCCCGTGTAGTTTTTCCACGTCACGTTAGCGAAGCCGGCTTCGCGCATAAGCTTGGCGAGCCCCTCTTGGTTGGGGAACGCCTTGATTGAGCTGCTCAGATACACGAAGCCCTCGCGGTCGCCGGTGATGAGGCCGCCCCAAAACGGGATGAGGTGCTTCAGGTAGAAACCGTACAGGGCGCGCCAGATGGTGTTGGGGGGCGTGGAGAACTCCAGACACACCAGCGCCCCGCCGGGCTTCAGCACGCGGAACATTTCGGAAAGCGCCTGCTCGCGCTTGGGCATGTTGCGAATGCCGTAGGCCATGGTGATCACGTCGTAGCTGGCATCGGGGTAGGGGATGTTCTGCGCATCGACCACCTCGAAATCGACCGGCACGCCGTGAGACGCGCCGTCGCGGTAGTGCATGCGCGCGACGTCGAGCATCTCGGGAACAAGATCGGTGCACTGGATGTGCGCCGGCTTCTTCGCACGCGCCATGGTGAAGGTGACATCTCCCGTGCCGCCAGCGATGTCGAGCACGTCGTGATGCGCCTCGATGGGCGCCTGCCGTGCCATGCCGGCAAGCCAGGCCTTGTAAGCCCCGAAGCTCGAGATGGCGTTGAAGCGCTCGTACTTCTTCGCGATGTGCGAGAAGATGTCCTTCACGCGCTCGCTCGACAGCTCGGCTGGTGCGTCCTGGCCGGTTGCGGTGTCTATCTCATGTGCGGAAACGGCGTCCATGCTCACCCTTCACTGAGGCGCGTCGCCTTTGACCTGAGGCCGGGGACGACGCGCGTTTCGGTTACTCGTCGATCTTCGTGTACTTGGCGGATTGCTGCTTGGCCGCCGCCTCGCGCAGGGCCTCGAGGCCGAACAGACCGCCCACTTTCTCGGCTTGCACGGGGCGGGCGCTTTCGATCTCGGCAACCTCGCGATCGGACAACTCTACGGCAACGTACTTGTCCGCTGTGCGCGAACGGGGTGAATCGCCCTTGTGCGCGCGCATGCGGTCGAGCAGCAGCGCATCGTGGGCGCCCTTGGCGCCGCCCGCGCCCTGCAGTCCGCCGGCATCGTGGGTTGCACGTACCTTAAGCTCGCCGCGCGCGATAGCCTCGGCGCGTTCGAGCTCTTCGGCCATCATCTGCTCGAGCAGCGGGTCGCGCTCCACTGTGCGCGCCGACGCGGTGCCGATGGCCGGGGCCTCGCCCGCCACGTTCGACGTACCTGCGCGCCCCGCCTCAAGCGAGGCGTTCTCGGCGGCGAAGGCCTCGTTGGTGTTCGCGCGCGAGAACCCGGGAGCCACCACGCTGCCGAAGGCGGCAACCTGCTCGCCGTTCTCGTCGGCAAGCGCGCGGCCGTCGCCCATGCCGTCGGTCACCTCGCCCTTGAAGGCGCAGTTCGCGGTGCCGTCGGCGTTCCACGCGGGCGCCTTCACGCCGTTTACCTGGTCGGGGTACTCGAAATCCGAACACGCCGGGCGCGCCTTGCCCGCCAGCCTGGCCGCGTAATTTGCCGGCTCGTTTTCGAGCCACAGCTTCGCCAGGTGGGCGGCATGCGTAGGCTTCACGCTGAACGCCCAGTTCAGCTCGGTCTTTTCCGCCATGGTGTTCTCGGAGAGGCGCTCGAACTCCTCCTTGAGCGCGGCCAGGCGCACGTCAATGCGGCCCGTGCCGTTGTACAGCACGTCGTCGAGGCGGCGCATCTGCTCGCGCGCCTCGCGAATGCGCTTGTCGGTGGCCGCCGCCATGCCCGCGTCCAGGATGCCGTGCGCACCCTTGATGCGGTTGATGTCAAGCGCCGCGTCGTAGGTGGCCTCCACCATGTCGTCGACGCTCATGTAGGTGCTTTCGTAGTTCATGATGTGCTTCCACGAGGGCAGGATCATGCGCTCGCGGTGCTCTTCGAACGTGCGGGCGCGCAGCTTGTAGCCGTAAGCCTCGGGGTTGTCGAAGGCGATGGAGCCCACGTCCAGGAAAGGAGCCATGGGCGAGGTCATGACCACGAGGCGCGGGTCGTAATTCACGCGCTCATATAAATGCTGCACGTATTCGCCGGTCTCGCGTACGCTGGCTGCCGTTTGCTTGGGGATGCCCGTCATGAAGTACAGGTCGAAGCGGTCGCAGTTGGGATGCGAAAGCGCGTCGACGATGGTGTCCTCAAGCTCGCGCATGGTGTAGTGACCCTTGCCGAAGGCCTTGCGCACGTCGTCGTCGTGGCTTTCCGCGGAGATTTCGACCGACCAGCTCTTCAGGTTCTTGTCGAGCATGGAGTAGAAGTCGTTTCCGCCCGGCGGCGGGCCGAAGAACTCGAAGCCGATGGGGTTGTGCACCTTGCCGGCCAGGCCCTCGATGAACTCGCGCGTGTATTCCGGGCCCGCTTGCAGAAAGTCGTTCAGCACGAAGATGGGCCCCCACACGTGCTCCTGCACGTGCTGGATGTCGCGGATGAGCAGCTTCGGGTCGCGCCACGCCACGCGTCGGCGGCCAAAGTGGTTCTTGAAAGCGTAGGCGCTTCCGCCGCAGGTGGCGCAGTTGCGCGCGCAGCCGCGGCAGGTGAGGCTTGCGGTCACGGGGTAGGACAGCCATCCCTTCATGGGCAGGTAGCTGGTCATGTCGTGGTGACGCAGCACGCCCTTCATGGGGTAGTCGTAGTCAAGCGAGATGGCGTTCATGTCGTCGGGCACCCACGAAAGCGGGTTGATGTGCACGGTGCCTTCCGAGTCCTTCCACGTAAGGTTGGGGATGTCGGAAAGGTTGCCGATGGGCGTGTGCGTGCGGGCGGCGCGTGAGACGCGTTCGACCAGCATGCGCATGGGCTCTTCGGTTGAGTCTCCGCGGAAGACGTAGTCGATGCAGTCGTAGGCGATAAGATCCTCGTGGAAGATGCTCGAGGAAAGGCCACCGAAGCTCACGGGTACGTCGGGGTGTAGGCGCTTGAGGATTTTCGCCACCTCGATGGATCCGTGGCAGTGGGGCATCCAGTGCAGGTCGATGCCGAACATGCGCGAGTCAAGGCGTGCGAGGTTCTTCTCGACGTCGAAGTTCTTCTTGTGCAGCATCATCGATGCCAGGTTGTAGATGCGCGCGCGCAGCCCGTGGCGCTCGAGGTACTCGCACAGCGTGGTGAGGCCAAGCGGGTACATCTCGAAGATGGGCGTGGAGGGCACCATGTCGGAAACCGGTCCGTACATGATGGAGCGCTCGCGGAAGTCGTAGGTCGCGGGCGCGTGGATATAGGTCATGTCCATTGCTTGCATGGTGGTGCGTGGCCGTTCTCTGCAGTTAGTTCTCTCCCTTGGCGAATTTCCCTCGCAGCGGTTCGCGGTGTGCGCGAAACGCGTAGTGCGCGCGGTGAGCGAACCCCCTCGCTCTGTGCGCCCGTGCGTCGGGAAAACGCCATCCGCCATTTTCGCACTCCTTGCGGCGAATGCGCGCGAAATCACGAAGAACGAACAGGTGGGTTCGCGAGGCGCCGAGGCCTCGAGAAGCAACGAGGTTGCAAAGCGAGGAAATGGCGTTCGTGTGCAGAAAACGCGTTTTGGCGGATTGAGCCAAGGGCCTCGTGTGCAGAAAACGCGTTGTGGCGGATTTCGCACAACTGCTCATGTCCAAAAACCGCATTGAGGCGGATGATCGATGACCTTCTAGGCACGAAAACGGCGCTGATGTGGATGAAATGGGTGGACCTGCTCCGCCACAACGCGATTTCTGCGCACGGCGAGGGCTCAGCCATCCGCCACAACGCATTTTCTGTACATGGCGGGGTTTTGCCATCCGCTTCAACGTGGTTTCTGCTCAAGGCGGACGTTCGGTATTCACGTCGACACAGCGTCCGTGCGGCGGAGCTTAGAAGTCGATGAGATCGCGCACGTGTACGCCGAGTCCGTCGGCGATGCGGCAAAGCAGGTCGATGCCAACGTTGGTCGTGCCCTTTTCGATTTGCCAAAGATGGGTCTGATTGGTGTCAACCATGAGTGCAAGCTTCCGCTGCGACAGCCTTTGGGCTTCGCGAAAACGTCGAATGTTACATCCAAGTCGTATTTTGCGCTGTGCTAATGCCGGTGCGGATCTGACCGTCATTGACAGCTCTGAAGACAAGTCCGGTGCCGTCATGGTATACGGTTTGGCTTCTGGCGCTTATGTCGCCTCTCCGGAAACCACCTTCACTATCGAGGGCGGCACGTGGAAGAACGAGAAATGCGCGGTTTGCGGCGGCACCAACATCTTCCTGTACCCCCTGCAGGGCGGCGAACTCTACATCGAGGGCGGCTACTTCGAGCAGGTCACGGACGCTGACGGCGAGTCCCATCTGCTCGTTGAGCACGGCGGCGAGTACAAGAACGATGTGATTGACTACTCGGAGACCAAAATCGAGGTCTCTGGAGGTACTTTCAAGGGCATGAACCCCGGAGAGGCTAAGTACTTCCAGCAGACTGCCGACAACAAGTTGAACATGGATTGTAGCTCCATCAACGTTGTCGTTGATGGCTACTACGCGGCCGAGAACTTCGACGGTACCTGGACCGTCAGGTCCATTCCTCCCTACATTCCGCCGGCTGCGCCAGTGGAGCCCGAGTGCGGCTCCGATGCTGCTTGCAGCGTGTTCAACGACGTGGATGCGGACGATTGGCATCACGAGGTCATCGACTGGGCGTACGAGAACGGCATCCTGCGCGGCTACGACGACGCCTCCGTCAAGGTCGGCCCCGAGGACGCCACGATGCGCACGCACGTCGCAGTCATGATGTGGCGCATGGCGGGCGAGCCCGCCCCGACCTCCGACCCCGGCTTCAAGGACGTCAAGTCCGGCGCCTGGTACTACGACGCCGTCGCCTGGGCCAAGGAGGCCGGCCTGCTCGTCGGCTACCAG
>JAFSHA010000147.1 GCA_017440565.1 Eggerthellaceae bacterium
GGCCTTGTTCATCGGGCCCATGAACACGGTGTTGCGGCCATAGTGGGTGAGGACGATGCCGTCATGCTCAGCCCAAGTGGCCATCGGGAGGAACCAGTCGCCAACAGCCATGGCCGTCGGGGTCATCCACAGGTCCTGGATGACGCAGAACTCGATGGACTCGAGCAGCGCCTTGTGCCAACGCTTCGGCTGAGCCGAGCAGGTCGGTGCCAGGAAGTTGGAGGAGTTGAACCAAGCCATGCGCAGCTGGTACGGCTGCTTGGTCTCCATGGTGTTCAGGGTCTCGTCGGGCTGGGTGGTAGCCATGCCGGTGGACAGGCCGGGCCACTCAGCAGCGCCGATGCGGAGCTGCCAGATCTCGTCGTCCATTGCACCACGCTGCTCCATGCGCCACTTGCCGAGCAGGGCGGACGGAGGACCGAGGGTCAGGCCGCCGGGGGAGTCGATCGAGCCAGCGAGAGCGGCGAGAAGAATCATAGCCTGCGAAAGCTGAACGCCGTTCTTGTTCTGGTCGAATGCGAGGCCCCAAGCCCAGCCGATCGGGCGCTCGGTGCCGATGATGTGGGCAACCTTCTCGATGGTCTCGACGGAAACCGTGGTGATCTCGGAAACCTTCTCGACCGGATACTCAGCAGCGCGCTCCTTGAGCTCGTCGATGCCGAAGATCCAGTTTTCAGCCATCTCATGGTCATACTCGTCATTCTGGAACATGAGGTTCATGATGCCGAGAGCCATAGCGGTGTCGGTCTGCGGACGGACCTGGACGTTGATGTTGCCGTCATGGGCGCCAACCCAGGTGACGCGCGGGTCGATCGAGATGATGTGCGTACCACGCTTCATCATGTCGACGAGGCAGTGACCGAAGAAGCCGTCGCCGTTGGAGGGCAGCGGTTCCTTGCCCCAAACCACAACCCACTTGGAGAGGGTGTAGCGCGGGTCGTCGTACGAACCGGGCAGGTGGCCAGCATAGTCGAGCTCAGGATAGCCAGCGCCGAGGACGTAGTCGGAGATGGAGCAACGCGGACCGTAGCAGGACCAACCAGACTGCGTGTAGCAGCAGTTGGGCGACTGCAGGACGGAGAACGTCAGAGCGTAGTAGTAAATGCAAGCCTCACGGCCGGTGCCACCGAAGCAGACGATGGACTCATGACCGTAGGTCTCCCAGAAGTAACGGACCTTGTCGACGATCGTCTCGATGGTCTCGTCCCAAGAGACACGCTCCCACTTATCTTTACCACGATCCTCAACCGCACGCTTCATCGGGTAGATGATGCGGTCAGGATGATGCGTGTACTCGCGGAGAGCGAGGTTCAGCGCATTGACGCGACCCTGGGTAATCGGGTTGTCGTCGTCACCCTCGATGCGGATGAGCTTACCATCCTTGGTAACAACCTTGACGCCGTATCCTACGGGGTGGGATCCCGGAGGAGACCAGGTGTTGCTGCGAGTGATTACGGTACCGTCCTCAAGTTCGGTACGCCACTCCTTGGAATAAGCCATACTGTTACTCCTTTTCTCGGTTTACCTTTGGAGATTTCCAAAATTTCAGTCGATGCTTCATTCGCCTCGCCTTGTCGCCTTCAAGCGCAAAATGGTCTTAGGGGGAAACCATCTATCGCTCAAAAGTTGTTGCAAGATGAAGACGTTTGAAGAACCTTCTTTACATTTCTTCGTCTCCATTGATACGATTGCCGGCATTTCGCGATTGCCGATGGTGTAGGGACATCAGCGCACACTAATACCAACAGAGTGATTATAACGCTTCGGGTGCCTGCGAGTATTGGCGAATATCTTGTAATGCTATCTATTTTGAGAACATTATCAAGTTCTTGAAATAATGTTTGAACTGGGATTACTTAAATAGACTAATCTATTTGGTATTAAACGAAACGGAATATTTTCGGTTGTAATTGAAAAAAGAGAAGGCCCCTTCGCAGACAGGGGCCTTCTTGATGATTTCTATGAGTGCACGACGATTACATACCGTATGAATTGATACCGTATTCCTGCGGCGACATAGGTGCGATTTCAGGCTTGCGGTGCCAACCCTCAGGCGGCTCCTCAACCGAAAGGATCTCGACCTCAAACGTGAGCTCTTTGCCAGCCAGCGGATGATTCATGTCGAAGATGATTTCTTTAGATGTGATGTCCTTGATGGTCACGGGAATCTTCTCCCCGTTTTCGCCAGTCATCTGGACACGCATGCCAACCTCGACGTTCTTGAGAGGAACATACTCGACAGGCACGGCCTCTACGAGGTGGTCTAGATACTCGCCGTATGCATCGTAGATGCCCAACGTGAACGTCTTTTTCTCACCGGCTTCCATTTGCGAAATCTCGCGCTCAAATCCATCGATGGTCAGATCCATGCCCGTCTGGAACTCCATGGGCGCCTCAGGCTTGGCGTAACCAAACACCGTGCCGTCGTCCAATGTGCCGGTGTAAACCAAACGTACCGTAGAGCCTTCCTTAATCATCTCGTTCCTTCCTCTACTCGGCGGTTTCACCCGACTGGGCGCGCTCTTTGTCACGCAACGCCGCCAACTTCTTCTTTTTTTGCTGGCAAATGAGAACAGGCTTGCCATCTTTGATCTTGTACATGCGATAGCCGCAATTGCCGTACCCACTGCACGCATCGCACTTCAGCTGCTCGAGTGTGAACCCGTCAAGAATTGCCGGATCGAATTCGAACTCGGATAAGTCTCTCGCCATGTTCCACCTCAGATGCACTCGCCAACAATGCGCATAACATCATACATTATATAGATGCATTCCGAACGCTTTTCGCAACGCGAAAACAAATGAGGTGCGGCCCCTTGAAGCCGCACCTCATATGTGAGTGCGCATTTGGTATGCGCGAACCATTGCGATCTGGCCAGATCTGGAGCACTCACGATTCCGCAATCCGACGGGCCTTCAGCAACCCCTACGTAACCAACAACCCACCGATCTTGCGAAAAGGTTTACGACGCCCTCCCCTAATTAGAGCGTCGAGCACTTCCTAACGTAAATTACGCGCCAGGAGCCTTCGGGGCACCGGGGGCCTTCGGAGCGCCAGGAGCCTTCGGAGCGCCAGGAGCAGCCGGAGCAGCCGGAGCGCCTTCTTGACCCGGAATCGGCTTCTCGCCGTTCAGGTACGGCGTGAAGTCTTCCTTGCAGAACGGGCACTTGTCGAGCGTGATGCCCGCCATCATCTGAATGGGCTTGCCGCAACCCGGGCACTTCATCGGGCCGCCGCCACCAGCAGAGTCAGGTCTGAAACACATATTGATCCTCCTTCTAAAGCATTCGTTCGGCAAGACTCGACTCACCGAACCCTCCTAGCAACTCTCGAACAGCATTGCTCGGATTTAGTTGCAATTGCCATTATATACATTTCCATCTGTCTTTTCCCGACGATTCCAAACTGTCGGTGAAAAAC
>JAFSHA010000148.1 GCA_017440565.1 Eggerthellaceae bacterium
AATTATAGGAGGAGTCACAGTATGAAAGAGTTGATGCAGAGGCTGAGAGAGGCCTCGATCCAGGCTGTGCTGGCGGCCGGCGACGTAGACGATCTGGAGCAGCTGCGCGTCAAGTACCTCGGCAAGAAGGGCGAGCTGACCGGCATCCTGCGCCAGATGGGCAGGCTCTCCGCCGAGGAGCGCCCCGCGATGGGGCAGCTGGCCAACCAGCTGCGCGGCGACATCGAGGCCGCCATCGAGGCGCGGCGCGAGGAGCTGAGCCGGGCGCTGCTCGAAAAGAAGCTCGAGCTGGAGACCGTGGACGTCACGCTCCCCGGCGAGACCGGGCGGCTCGGCCACAAGCACCCGATGTACAACGTCCTCGACCAGATCAAGGACATCTTCATCGGCATGGGCTTCGAGATCGTCGACGGCCCCGAGGTCGAGCTGGCCGACTATAACTTCACCAAGCTCAACATCGACGAGGGCCACCCCTCGCGCGAGTGGACCGACACCTTCTACTTCACGCCCGACAGCCGCGTGCTGCTGCGCACCCAGACCTCGCCCATGCAGATCCACGCCATGGAGACGAGGCCGCTGCCCATCCGCATCATCGCGCCCGGCCGCGTCTACCGCAAGGACGAGGTGGACGCCACGCACAGCCCCATGTTCCACCAGATCGAGGGCATGGTCATCGACAAGGGCGTCACCATGGCCGACCTCAAGGCCACGCTCAACCTCGTCGTCGAGAAGATCTACGGCAAGGGCACCGTCACGCGCTTCCGCCCGCACCACTTCCCCTTCACCGAGCCGAGCTGCGAGCTGGACATCCAGTGCCACAAGTGCGGCGGCAAGGGCTGCCCGACCTGCAAGGGCGAGGGCTGGATCGAGGTCCTCGGCGCCGGCATGGTGCATCCCAAGGTTCTCGCCGGCTGCGGCATCGACCCGGACGTCTACTCCGGCTGGGCCTTCGGCATGGGCCTGGAGCGCCTCGCCATGGGCGAGTACAAGATCACCGACCTGCGGCTGATCTTCGAGAACGACGAACGGTTCCTGCGGCAATTTTAAGGCGAAAAAGCCCCCCTTGCCTGAAGGGGGGTGCCCCGCAGGGGCGGGGGGATACAAAAGCGCCCCGCCATCCCATTGGCGAATGACCGACGGAATCCCCCAGTCAGCTTCGCTGACAGCCCCCTTTAGGCAAGGGGGCCTATAAGGAAAGGTGATTTGATATGAAGCTTTCGAGAAAATGGCTGAATGAATTTGTGGACCTGCCGCTCGAGGAGATCGGCGACAGGGCCTTCGACGAGGCGATGACCGTCTCCGGCTCCAAGGTCGAGGTCACCGAGGACCTGAGCCGCGAAATGCGCAACGTCCGGGTCGGGCGGATCACGGAGCTCAAGAAGCACCCCGACAGCGACCATATGTGGATCGCGCAGGTCGACGTGGGCGAAAGGACCGTCCAGATCGTCACCGGCGCGTGGAACGTACACGTCGGCGACCTCGTGCCCGCCGCGCTCGACGGCGCGGTGCTGCCCGGCGGCAAGACCATCGCGGCGGGCAAGCTGCGCGGCGAGGTCAGCGAGGGCATGTTCTGCTCGCTCAAAGAGCTGGAGCTGACCACGCACGACTTCCCCTACGCCGGGATCACCGCCGCGGCGATCCTGGGCGACTACAGGCCCGTCGACCCCGCGAAGCCCTCGATCTCCCCGGAAATCAAGGCCGGCGACCGCATTTTCGGCAAGGTGATCGCCGCCGCGGTCGAGAGCGTCGAGAGCGCGGGCGTCAACCGCTGGCGCGTGGGCCTCGCGCCCGAGGCCGTGTGCGAGACGGACTGCGCCAACCTCCACGCGGGCGACCTCGTCGCCTTCGACACGGCGAAGAACCATATCTGCACGCTCGCGGACCTGCGCGCCGAGCAGCGGGATGCCGTGGAGATGACCCGGGCCTATGCCGCCGCCCATCCCCGCGGGGAGTTCCTCTGGAACGCCAAGCCCCGCTTCGGAAAGACGCTGTCCGTGTATGACTTCGTGCTCCGGATGAAGGCGCGGAAGGTGCTCAT
>JAFSHA010000149.1 GCA_017440565.1 Eggerthellaceae bacterium
ATCGGGGTTTTTCGCATCAACGTCCGGCCGGCTGCCGCGGCTGTCTCGCAGGGAATCGCAAATGGCATCCTTAACCTTAAGGGCCACGAACTTGGTATTTCTCAGCTCGGAATTCATGCCATAGGCGCGAACCGCCATGCTAGCCCCCTCGGCGATGATGCTATCCCAAGCAAGGGAACGCACGCCGGCGTACAGAAGCTCGGCATCGCCCGCGTTCACGCGAGCAAGAACCGCCGTTACGCGGGAGGCAAGGCGCGACCACAGGCACACGCGCTCTCCGTCGAGGGCAGACCCGAAGAAGGCCACACCACCGCCAAGCGGTCGAACACGGTGAACGCGCAAGGAGCGCAACTCATCGGCCAAAAGCCGCTCGATGCCCGGCAGGCAACTCGCGAAGTATTCGAATTCAAAGGTTTCGGCCTGATGCGCCATGTGCGTTTCCCCTCTACAAAAAAAGATGGCGGCCTTCTCCATGATAGAAGCAAGGGTCACCCGCAGGTTGGCGCTAGTAAGTCAGTGAGAAGGCCCCCGGTGCCTTCAGCTGGTGCGTCTCGCGGCTGAGCGTACTTCGTACGCGAAGGTAAGCGAGAAAGCGCCAGATGGAGGTGCCGGGGGCCTTCGCAGCGTCGAGGGGGCCGGCCGCCGTCAGGCGGACGGAACCTTTAATCCTCTAGATAATCCTTCAGCTTGCTCGAACGCGAAGGATGGCGAAGCTTGGCAAGCGTCTTGCTTTCGATCTGGCGAATGCGCTCGCGCGTGACGCCAAATTCGCGACCAACTTCCTCGAGCGTGCGAGGATGACCGTCTTCCAAGCCGAAGCGCAGGCTGATGACCTTGCGCTCGCGTTCAGCCAAGCCCTCGAGCACCTTGTTCAGCTGCTCCTGAAGCATGCTGAAGCTGGCGGCGTCGGGCGGCACCACGGCGGCATCGTCCTCGATGAAGTCGCCCAGCTGGGAATCCTCTTCCTCGCCGATGGGCGTCTCGAGCGAAACCGGCTCCTGAGAGATCTTCTGGATCTCGCGAACGCGCTCGGCAGGCAGGCCCATCTCCTTGCCGATCTCCTCGGGGGTAGGTTCGCGGCCAAGCTCCTGCAGCAGCTGACGCTGGATGCGCACGAGCTTGTTGATGGTCTCGACCATGTGCACGGGAATGCGGATGGTGCGCGCCTGATCGGCGATGGCGCGCGTAATGGCCTGGCGAATCCACCACGTAGCGTAGGTGGAGAACTTGAAGCCCTTCGTGTAGTCGAACTTCTCGACTGCGCGAATGAGGCCCAGGTTACCTTCCTGAATAAGATCGAGGAACAGCATGCCACGACCAACATAGCGCTTGGCGATGGAGACCACCAGACGCAAGTTAGCCTCGATGAGCTGGTCTTTCGCATCGGCGCCGATCTGCGCCTCGTGCGAGAGGCGACGGCGTGAACGGCGGTCAAGCTCGATGCCCTCTTTGGCGGCGCGGTCAAGCTCGTCCTCGGCGGCAACGCCGCGCTCGATCTTCATGGCAAGGTCGATCTCCTGCTCAGCGGTGAGCAGCGGAACCTTGCCGATTTCCTTGAGGTACATGCGCACAGGGTCGCCCGTGAGCATGGTTACGTTTGCTTCGGCATTGCGGCGGCGGGTCTTCGCCTTGCGCCCGCCCACCTTGGGCAGCGCCACGTCAACGGTAGCCTTCAGCTCTTCCTCGGGAATTCCCTCGAGAAGATCCTCCTCAGGATCGATCCCGTCAACCAGTTTGTCCTCGTCAAGACCGCTCTCGACGCCAGGATCCATGCCCGCCGCGCTTGGCAGCTCCTGGTCGAGAACGTCTTCAGCGTCGATGATTTCTTCGGCCTCCACAACGGCCTCAACTGCATTCTTCGGCTCTTGCACAGATTTCTTCGAAGGGGCTTTAGCCACGCGAATCATCCTTTCTCCGAAAGCCGCCCTTCAGGCACCATTCCTGATTTTGGGCGCAAAAATACAGCTGAATAGATTACTACATTTTTGAAATTGCCGCAAGGAGAACAAAGGCGAAAGGACGGCGAAAACGGAGTGCCACCTCCACCTCCCGGACAACGGGGACGGAGGGTTTTGTCCCGCCCAGGTGACTGAAGGGTGGTCGGGGGGATTGCAGGCGACACGTCCCAAAGGCCGGCGCCCTCAATCCCCCGACCCCTTCGGGAACGTTAGATTAGCTCGAGCTTAAGCTCGCGCAAGACGGTGTCCGATCCGTGCTTCTCGAGAATGTTGAACGACATGGCATAGCTCACCTTGTCCCCCACCGAAGTGCGCAAATCAGCGCGCTTGAGCGCCTCGAGGTGGCGCGGATGCAGCGACAGGCAATCATCTTCGGCATCGTAGGACCAACTTGGCCCGCCGAACATGCGGCCAGGGCGCTTCTGCGTGCGCTCGAGGAAAGCGCTCACCGGCCTGACATCGACGCCAAACACCTTGATGGTCTTGTAGAAGAAGTCTTGCTGGTCCATCTTGTAGCACGGGTGCGCGACTTTCTGGCTGGCGTTTTGCTGGCTTACCTGGCTTCGGTGCTTATTAGCCAGCGAGCAATAATGAACGCCAAGGCCAAGGTCGTTCTCAAGAGCGTATTCCACCAGCTCAAGACAGGTTTCCTCGCTGCCTTCGATAGCCAGGCTGCCTGCGTACTCGTAGTTGTACATCACCTCATAGGGCGGATTCTTCAGCTTGAAGCCACGACGGGCGAACTCGGGCCAGTTGTTGAAGGGATAGCAGAACTCGAGCAGGTTGATGCCGAAAGCCCCCATGGCATCCAGCTCATCGAGCAGCTTGCGCATGGCTTCGAAATCGCCGGGCAGAACAGGCATCTCGACCATGACGTCCAAGGCTCGATCGCGATGCTCAGGGGTCGTATTCGAGCGCCCCTCAAGCTTCACGCCACGCGCCAAAGCCTCCTCGCGCAGCTTGGCGGCATACGCGCAAGCCATGCGCAAGTGACCCAGCGTGCGCTCATGCAGTTCGGGCGTATCGTCGGGCTTTACGCTGAAACGAATCTCGTTCAGACCGCTTTCCACCAGCTCCTCAAGCATTTCTTGGGTCAGCTGATCTCCCGTCGTGTAAAGGCGCAAATGCGCAGAGGGCCACAACTTGCGCGCGCTGCCGAAGAAGGCCACGGTCTCATCGGGCCGCAAAAGAGGCTCGCCACCGGTAAGGGCGATGTGAGTCATCTCCCGACCCTCAGCAGCCAGCGCCTTGAAATCCGCGCGCCAGTCGACGTCTTCGACCAAACGCTCCTCGTAGCTTTCCTCGTTGGGGTTGAAGCAGAAGTAGCAATTGCGATGGCACTTGAGCGAGAAAGTGAACGTGCGCGACCCCAGCGAGGTCGAGCACGCCACGCACGCCTCCGACAGCGGGCCCGACGTGATGCTGGCATCGGCGTTGCGGAACAGCGCGTTTGACGCACGCAGCTTTTCAACAAGCCCGTCGGTACGCTCACGCCATGCATCGCGCTCGCCGAACTCGGCTCCTTCGGCGCTCACGGCCGCCATGAACTCGGCCGCGATGGCGTCGTATTCGTCAATCCAAGCTTGCAGCACAGGGTTTGCAGGCATGATGCTCCTTCATAGGTCTAATGCGTTTTCAGCCCAGTGTATCAGTTCGAAGGCGCTTGAGCCTACAGGAGGTCGTTCGGGTCGATGTCGACGGCAACGTTAACCGAAGCGTTGGGCTTTCGCGTGCGGAACAAGCGAGCGAGCACACTTGAGATGTCGGCCTCGCGCGGCGCCTTCACCACTACGTGCCAACGATACGCGCCGCGCAGCTTCTCGAGAACGCACGGCGACGCGGCAAGCACGCTCCACCCGTCGCCCCCGAAATCGTGCACAAGGCGGCAGATACTTGCGTGAAGGTCGTCCGCCACCCGAGCAACCTCTTTCTCCTCTTCGCCCCACACCAGCACGTTGGCCATGCGAACGTAAGGCGGATACCCCAAAACCTTGCGCTTGGGAAGCTCGGATCTCAGGAAGAGGGCGCGGTCGTACGAAGCCGCCGCCCGAATGGCAATCGCATCGGCCGCGTACGTTTGCACCAGCACGCGCCCTGGCAGATTGGCGCGCCCGGCGCGACCGGCAACCTGCTCGATAAGGGCGAACGTGCGCTCGCCGGCTCGATAATCGGGAAGGTTGAGCTGCGTGTCGGCGTTGATGACGCCGACCAGCGTCACGTCATCGAAGTCGAGGCCCTTCGCTATCATCTGCGTGCCCAGAAGCACGGCCGCATCGGCAGCGCCGAACTGCTCGAGCAGGCGCTGATGTGCGCCCTTGCCCTTGGTTGTATCGGCATCCATGCGCACGATGGGTACGGCGGGCCCCACGCCTTCCATGGCATCAAGGACCGCACGCAGCTCGGCTTCGACGCGCTGCGTGCCGGCACCGAACTTCTTGAGATAGGGGCTTTGGCACTTCGGGCACGTCACGGGCGCGGGCACTTCGTAGCCGCAATGATGGCACACGATCTTCTGGCCCTTTTCGTGATAGGTAAGCGACGTCGAACAGCTGGGGCATTCGGGTACGAAGCCGCAGTCACGGCACAGCAAAAACTTCGCGAAACCACGCTGGTTGAGCAGCAACACCACCTTGCGTCCGCGCGAAAGCTCCTCCTGCAACCCTCGCAGAAGGCGCGCGGAGAACATGGCGCGCGAGCCGCTTTGGAATTCGGCGGCCATGTCCACCACCTCGACGGCGGGCATGGGACGGCCATTGGCGCGCTCGGGAATGCGCACCTGATGCCACAGCGGGTTTTTCGCGCACTGATACAAAGCCTCGATGGAAGGGGTTGCCGAACCCAGCACGAGCACTCCGCCGGAACGGCGCACCATCCACTCAGCCACGTCACGGGCAACGTAGCGCGGCGCGCTGTCTTGTTTATAAGATCCTTCGTGCTCCTCGTCGATGACGATAAGCCCCACGTTAGCAAGGGGCGTGAACAGAGCGCTTCGCGCGCCGACAACCACACGAGCCTGCCCACTGCGAATGAAATCCCATTGATCGTAGCGTTCACCTTGGCTCATGCGCGAGTGCATGACGGCCACGGCATCGCCGAAACGCCCGCGAAAACGCGCGACCGTCTGCGGCGTGAGCGAGATCTCGGGAACCAGCACGATAGCGCCTCTTCCCTGTTCAAGCGTTCGCTCGATAGCCTGCAGGTACACTTCGGTTTTGCCCGACCCCGTTACGCCATCGATAAGCACCACTTCGCCGCGTTGCGCCTTTCGAGCCTCTTCGATGACCGCAAGAGCCTCCTGCTGACCCTGAGTAAGCTGCGGTTTCGAGGTTGGCCTGAAACCCTGCGAAACGGCCTCGACGCCGCGCATACGCCGGCGCAGCTCGACGCGAACCGCGCCCTTCTCCTCAAGCGCCTTAAGCGCAGAAGCGACGTTTCCCAGCTCAAGCGCTAGCTCCGACACGCGGACGTCGCCCTTGCGCACGGCATCGAGCACGGCAAGCTGCTTCAAAGCGTTCTTCCTCGGGACGAAGCTTTCCGCGTCAGGCCCCAGCGTCACCCAGCGATCGTCAACCTCCCCCACTTTCGGCTCTTCGACGCGCCAGTAGCCGGCTCGCGCCTGCACCACGCGCGGCACGCCGCCCGGAGGCGTAAACAAACGCACGCACGAGGAAAGCGGCGCCACGTAACGCTCGGCAAGAAACGCAGCGCACGCCGCACCCTCTTCATCGAAGTAAGGCTTGCTGAGCGCACGATCGATGGCCTTGAGCTTAAGGTTCGGTTTGCGGTCGCCATCATCTTCCAGCGCATCGTCCGCATCCTCAATGCCCACGACAAAACCAACGGCCTTGCGGTAGCCGAAGGGCACCAAAACAGAGCACCCCACCTCGATGTTAGCCTCATCGTTGGCGATAACGTACGTATAGGGGGTGTCGAGCTGCTGAGTGGGTATGTCCAAAACAACTTGTGCGAGCCTCATAGGGAAAGTATACCCCCGCACGCGCGCGAAACATCCTTCGCTCTTGCGTGAAGCCTCAAGGAAAAGCCAAGGGGCCGGAAGGCTTGCGCCCGGGCAAGGCGAAACCCTTCCGACCCCTCTATCCCGCGCAAGCGCGCGGGTTGGGCAATGTGTTGCAATCCTTACAGGCCGCAGGCGGTGCGCAGGGCTTCCACCTTGTTCGTAGCTTCCCAGGTGAACTCGGGCAGCTCGCGACCGAAATGACCGTAGGCGGCTGTCTTGCGATAGATGGGACGACGCAGCTTGAGCTCGTCGATGATGGCGCCGGGACGCAGGTCGAAGACCTCGTTCACCGCGCGCTCGATGTCGGCCTCGGGCACATGCGCGGTGCCAAACGTCTCCACCAGCACGGAAACGGGGCGCGCCATGCCGATAGCGTAGGCAACCTGGATCTCGCAGCGGTCGGCGAGGCCCGCGGCCACGACATTCTTCGCCACCCAACGTGCGGCGTAAGCGGCCGAACGGTCGACCTTCGTGCAGTCCTTACCGCTGAAGGCTCCGCCGCCGTGACGGCCCATGCCACCATACGTATCGACGATGATCTTGCGACCGGTAAGCCCGCAGTCGCCCATAGGACCGCCGATGACGAAGCGCCCGGTGGGATTGATGTGAATGCCCGCACCCTCGGCAAGCGCAACGCCCTCCGCCTCGAACACCGGCTTGATCACGTGTTCCACGATGTCGGCAGAAAGGGCCTCGTGCTCGATGTCCTCGGCATGCTGGGTGGACACGACCACCTTCTCGACGCAAACGGGCTTCTCGTCAACGTAGCGAACGGAAACCTGCGTCTTGCCATCGGGGCGCAGATAAGGCAGCGTGCCGTCCTTGCGCACCTGCGTCAGGCGCTCGGACAGGCGATGCGCCAGATAGATTGGCATGGGCATGAGGGTGGACGTCTCGTTGCAGGCATAGCCGAACATCATGCCCTGGTCGCCCGCACCCACGTTCTCGTACGGGTCGGCCGATGCGGCGGCGCCGTGCTGGACCTCCCAAGACTCGTCAACGCCCTGCGCGATGTCGGGAGACTGCTCGTGGATGGCGTTCATCACGCCGCAGGTGTTGCCGTCGAAGCCGTACTTCGCGCGATCGTAGCCGATATCGGTCACCACCTCGCGCACGATGGACTGCACGTCGACGTAGGCCTGCGTGCGAATCTCGCCCGCTACAACCACCTGTCCGGTGGTCACCAGCGTCTCGCACGCGCAGCGTACCTGAGTGGGATCGGCCGGCATGCCGCCCGGGGCCACATAGCCAGCCTCGGCCAGCTCGATCTCCTTGGCGAGAATGGCGTCCAAAATTGCGTCGGAAATCTGGTCGCACATTTTATCGGGATGACCCTCGGTAACGGATTCCGAGGTGAACAGGTATGAATTTGCGATGGTCATGCTTCTCCTCCTTCATCGCTGTCGGCCGGACCACCTTGGCGGGCGTTGCGCCCTTGCGCTAGGTTGGTGTCGGGATCTTCGAGCCAACTCTCTCCCCCGACTCTGGATAAACGGAATGTGCCGCCCGCGCAGTCCGCGCGAGAGCCTAAGAATAATACCGTGCGTCCACCGAGCGGGCAACATTGCGGGGGCGAATAGCGGCAAACGCCCATCTTCTGCGCACAAGCGGGCTGCCCCATCCCTACACGGCAATGCGAAAATGTGGCAAATTGCTCACAGTTAGGCGGGCGCGGCATGCCTCGACGCCGACAATGGTACACTTCGCACCATAACGCAACGAACCACGAAAGGCTCACTCATGCCCAGCAACGCCGATTACACCTGCGAATACCTTGACATCATGGAGTCGCTTGGCTCAGATGCCTCGAGCCGACGTGCAGCGCAGGCCTATATGCGCTCCTCCACTGCCATCGTGCACCATCGCGTGGTGGACTGCAGTTTCCTTCCGCGCCTGTTCAACCAACAAACTTATGAAGCCATGAAGCATGCAGCCGAAACGGCGCACCGCATTCTGGTGAAGGTTATCGAACGCTACCTCGAAGACCCGGCATACCGCACCTGCTTCGACTTCGATCCGCGCCTCGAAGAGCTTATCCTGCTGCCCCGCGGATACGATTCGGTGCTGCCCTTCGCGCGCGTCGATACGTTTCTTGATGAAGACACCTACCGCGTGCGCTTCTGCGAATTCAACGGCGACGGCTCAAGCGGCATGAACGAGAACCGCGAGATCACGAACTCCATCTGGAACTCGCGCAGCTTCCGCGAGTTCGCCGAAACGCACGAAGTCGCCGGCTGCGATCTGTTCGAGCCGTGGGTCGACGACTTCTGCCGCATCTACTCCACGTTCGACCGTCGCGTCGAAAACCCCCGCTTCGCCATTTGCGACTACCTGGAAAACGGCGTGGTGGATGAGTTTCACATCTTCGCCGATTTGTTTGGGAAGCGCGGCATTGACTGCACGGTAGCCGACGTGCGCGAACTGACCTTCGACGGCGAGGTCCTGCGCGATGGCGAGGGCAAGCCCATCCACGCCATCTGGCGTCGATGCGTGACCAACGATGTGCTGGAGTTCTGGGACGAATCGCAAGAGCTCATTAGCGCGGTGCGTGCGGGCAAGGTGGCGCTCATCGGCAGCTTCGCCGGTCACATCGTGCACGACAAGCAGATTTTCGAAGTGCTGTTCATGCCCGAGACGCAAGCCTTCCTTTCCGCCGACGAAATCAGCTTCATCGAGCAGACGGTCCCCTATACGGCATTTCTCGACAGCTCTTGCGTGAACCTCGAGCAGATCAAGGCAAACAAGGATGGGTGGATCATCAAACCCACCGACCACTACGGCGCACACGACGTTTACGCCGGCTGCGCGGTAAGCCAGGAGCGCTGGGAGGAGCTCATCAACGCCTTCGCCGATGCGCGGGCGGGGTACCCCTTCATCGTGCAGAGTTACGTGAAGCCGTACAAGACGCTTACGCTGCCGCCCGACACGGGCATTGAGGACATGCCCGACGAAGAAGTGACGGTCGATCCCGTTCCGTACAACAACCTCAACGGCCTGTACCTCTACGACGGGCGCTTCCAGGGCGTGTTCAGCCGCCTAGGGCCGCTTCCCACCATCTCGAAGGACATGAAGGGAATAACCGCCGCGACCATCTGGGTCGACTGCAGCCGTTAGCGGAAGCAGGTGGCGGTCATTTTGGCCACCTTGCGGCCGGTGTCGTCGGCCACCTCGACGGTGTAGAAGCCAAGTGAGCGGCCCGACTTATCAGCCTCGCACGTGGCGATGAGCTTGCTTCCCTTGGCAGCGGAAATAAACTCGATGGTGTTGCTCACCGAAACGGTGGGCTTGTTGTTGTAGTTGCACGCCGCCGCCAGCGCGTAGTCGGCCAGCGTGAAGATGGCGCCGCCCATGACGCCGCCCATAGCATTGAAGTGGCGCGTCTTGTCAAGCACAAGCTCGCTGACGGCATGGCCTTCGGAAACCTCGACCAAGCGGCAGCCCGTAGCCTCGTAGGCGAACACGTCGCCCTTGAAAAAATCCTGTGCCTCTTCAAGCGAGGCGTTTTCCTTCAGCATGTTCAAAAACTCCTTTTCGAAACGGCCCGCGCCTCACGCCAGCGACGTGGCATCCCACTCGGGTTCACCCCGCCCATCCACCAGCAAGCCAGCGGAGGCATCGCGCATGCTCACAGCTCCCTCCGGGCAGGCTTTCACGCACAACCCGCAGCCGATGCAGTAGCGGGCATCGTAGTCCAGGCGCCCCGTCTGGGCGTTCGGGAGGCGCGCGCCCGTCGGGCAGCACCTCGTGCAGTCGAGGCAGTTCTCGCACAGGGCTTCATCGGTGGCAGAAAGCGTCAGCGTCACGCGTTCGGCAACGGAGGGGTTGGCCTCAATGGCCTCCTGAAGCATACGGCGCTTCGGCTGCATGGTGCGTTTGGAAAGGCCGCCTGCAACGAAGCGGTTACCCTCGGGCAAACTGCTCCCGATAAGGCGAACGTTCGCACGCATGCGATCACGCCGCTCGTAGAAATCCTGCAGGACGCTCGAGTTGCGGCGGCGGTACTCGCCGGTGGTCACATCGGCGACGCTGCCCGCCACGTGCGCAAACGCGCCTCGGCGATCGAAATGGCCCTGCGAGGCGAATTCGCCAACCAAGCCACGCTCGGCCGGCACCTCGTCGATGAGCGCGACCTCACGCCCCGTCCACTCCTGTGCGCATTCGATGGCATGCGTATACAGCATCTCGGCAACGTTGCCGCCGCGCACGCAGTCGACGCAGCGGGCAAGGTCGGCCGCGATGGTAAGCTCGATGCCCTGAGAAAGGGCAAGCGTCCAAAACTCGGGCGAAAGGGCCGCCAAACAGGGCACTTCCACCACGTTGCCCGCAGGTTCGTAGTCGTCGGGCATGTTCATAGGGCACGTGATGACCACGCCCTCGCCACGGTATGACGCGCGGCGAACGCGCGACGCAAGGTCGGCCATGGTCACGTCGTTGGAGGTGAAGGCATCGCAAATGCCCAGGCAGATGCCGCAAAGCGTGCACCCTTCACGGTCGATGCGAGGCACCCCGTCGGCCCCAAGCTCGATGCAACCCATGGGACATGCCCTCACGCAGCGATCGCACGTACCGCCGTAGGCGTTCACGCACATCTCGCGCAGCACGAGCACCGCGGGATCAGGTCGGTACTCCCCATGCTTCAGCGGCTTGCGCGCATTGGAAGCCGGATCGTAATGCAGCACGTCCTTGCGAACCGGCTCAGGTTCGGGCTCAGGTTCGGGCTCAAATTCAGGCGCAGGCGTAAGATCGCGCTCGGGCTCCACCTGCGCCAAAGAAGCGGACTCGGGCAACCCCGAGTCCGACACATTCGAATGTTCCTCGAAAACCGCCATGCAGTCCTTACGCCTCGAAAACGCTGGCAAGGACGCCGTCGATGCGCGCGAGCACGTCCTCGGGCTCCATAAGCTCGATGCTCTCAAACAGCGGCGGGGAAACCATGTTGCCGCACACGGCAACGCGCAACGGCTGGAACATAAGCTTCGGCTTCATGTCCATGGGCTCGCAGAGCGCACGGCACGCCTCCTGCAAGGCCTCGGCCTCCCAGGGCAAGTCCTCGCGCGCAAGCACCTCACGACAGGCGCGCAGAGCCTCGTCAGCGCGAGCGCCCTCCTTGAGCAGCACCTTCTTCACGCTCTTCTCATCCAGGCGGACGTTGGCACCCCAGAAGATGAACTCGAGCTTGGCCGGGATGTCGTCCAGGCGGGCAAGACGCTCGATCACCAGCGGATAGAGCTTCTCGTAGAAGGCGGGATCCTCCTCGATGTCGGCAAGCGCCGCGGAAACGGCCTCGGCGTAGCCCTCATCCTCGGCGGTGATGGCAAGCGGCAGCGGGTCCTCGCCCTGCTCGGGAGTCGGAACCACGTTCACGCCATCGGCCACGTTGGCACCCTGCACAGCAGCCTCAGCGATCCAGCGCTTGGAGGCGGCAACCCACTCGGGAGCGTCCATCTCGCGAATGTACACGCCGTTCATCCAGTTGAGCTTCGTCTCGTCGAAGATGGCGTCCTTCTTGGTGATGCGGTCAAGCCCGAACTGGCTGGTAAGCACCTCGCGCGAGATGATGGTAGTCTCGCCATCGAGCGACCAGCCCAAAAGCGCGAGGAAGTTCACCAGCGCGTCGGACAGGTAGCCGCGGTCGCGGTACTCCTCCACGTTGGTGGCGCCATGACGCTTGGAAAGCTTCTTGCCGTCGGGGCCCAGAATCATGGAAAGATGCCCGAACGTGGGCGTTTCGTAGCCAAGCGCCTCGTAGATGAGGATCTGGCGCGGCGTATTGGACAGGTGATCGTCACCGCGGATGACGTGCGTGATGCCCATGTTGGCATCGTCGCACACCACGGCGAAGTTGTAGGTGGGGCTGCCGTCGGTGCGCACGAGGATCATGTCGTCCATGACGTCGGCCGGGAACGAGATGTGCCCGTACACCGCGTCATCGAACTCGATGGCGCCGCGGTCTTCCGGCACCTTGATGCGCCATACGTGATCCTCGCCAGCGGCAATGCGCGCGGCGGCCTCCTCGTGGGAAAGGCAGCGGCAGGTGCGGTCGTAGCCGGCGTAGCCGCCCTCTTCCTTCTCGGCCTTGGCGCGCTTGGCGTCAAGCTCTTCCTTCGTGCAGAAGCAGGGGTAGGCCGCGTCGCGCTCCTTCAGACGCTCGAGCGCGGCGGCGTAGGTGTCCATGCGCTGCATTTGGAAGTACGGACCGCACGCGCCGCCGACCTCGGGACCCTCGTCCCAGTCAAGGCCGAGCCAGCGCAGGGCGCGCAGGATGATCTGGGTGTTCTCGTCGGTGGAACGCTCGGGGTCGGTGTCCTCGATGCGCAGGACGAAGGTGCCGCCGGTTGCGCGGGCGAACGCCCAGTTATAGATGGCAGTACGCGCGCCGCCGATGTGCAGCTTGCCCGTCGGCGAAGGCGCAAAACGCACGCGCACGGGCTTTTGAGTATCAGTCATGTTCATCCTCTTCTCAAAGAAGGCCCCCGGCAGACCGCGCATCCGCACCGCGCAGCCCACCGCAAGGGCCCGAATTTCTAAAGCGATATTGTAGCGCTAGACTTTGTAGTTCTTCACCAACTTGCCGATAACGATGCAGATGACGGCAAAGATGGCCGCCACGGCAAGAAGAAGCGCGCCCATGGCCGTCCAGAATTCGGTCGGAAGCGCGCAAATGAGCGCCGAAGTGGACGAGAACGTCCACGTACCGTCGGCGAACAGCAGCCGGTGAATGCCCGTGAACAGGCCGTCGAAGGCGAAAATTCCGGCTACCAACGCAACCGCGATAATGGCGAGGGCTATCATGCCGCCGCCGACGAGGATGCGGCACATATCGCCGCGGTATCCACGGAAATAGCCGTTCATGATCTCGGTCGCGGCAATGGTGAGGAACACCAACCCCACGATGAGGATGATCATGACCACACGCGAGACGTCGTCAAGGTGGTCCACCATGTCGGTGTGCACCACGTAGGCGTCATCCGCCGCGTCGAAGGCGGCGCCGACAGACTCCACGTCGCCGGCGGTGATGACCGGCTGGCCGTCGGAGGCGCGCCCGTCCTCGACGATGTGGTTGTTGATCTGGACGATCTCGGCGTAGAAGCGCGTGCGATCCTGATCGAAGAACGTGTAGTCATGCACGCTGCTGGCAAACGCCACCAGCTCTTCCTGCGTCAGGGGCGATTCGTCGACGTTGGCATACCAACCCGAGAACAGCGCCGTGGGATACACCGGGAACACGCATATGCAAAGGCCAAGCGCCAAAGCGCAAACGGCCAAACTGATCTGCCCGATAATTACCTGAAAGCGATTCATCAAACTTCCTTCTTCTCCACTTCCGGCACCTTCCCCCCTAGGAAGCCGCATGCGCGATGAGCCGGACCTTACCCTGCCTTTGAGCGAAAGGCGTTATGCTTCACGTAAAGTGTAATGGAAATAGCCGAACTATGGGACGAGACAACCGCGTCACGCATCACCCTGCAATTCCGAGAACCGAAGAAGCATGGTGGCGGTCTGCGCACGCAGAGCCCCGCTCGTCGGAGCTATCTTGTTGGAACCGTCATCGTAACCGCGGATGATGCCCTCGGCAACCGCCCACGACATCGCATCCTGCGCCCAAGCGGAAACTTCGGCGCCATCGGCGAACTGCGACAAGTCAGCACGAGCGCTTACGTCCATGCCCTTCCACTCGGCATAGCGATACAGAATGGCCGCTAGCTGCTCACGTGTGAGCTTGTCGTTGGGGCCAACCTCGTTCGACCCGTCATCGTAGCCGCGGATGATGCCGGCCTCCTGAGCCCAGGCCATGGAGTCTGCATGCCAAGCGTCGGGGCTCACGTCGTCGAACGTGCTCGAGGAAACTGAGGAGGGCTCGCCCGAAAGGCGA
>JAFSHA010000150.1 GCA_017440565.1 Eggerthellaceae bacterium
AGTCACGTTGCAACAACAGCCTCGACAAGAGGCTGTTGTTGCAGAGAGTCATAGTTCGCCTTTGGCCTATTCGATAGTAAGCCACCTGACGTCTTCGGGGCACTTCACCAGTTCGCAGATGCTGAGGTACTCGTCGAACACATTAACGGTCTTCGTGGCAACCACCCTCGTCGGCTCGATGGCATTCGCCTCCTCAAGCGTAATGCCGAAACTGTCCTCCATGTTGTTGAAGTGGTAATCCTGAAGGCCGATTCGGAAAATCCGGTCATCGTCGATAGGATTGCCCTCGTAGGTAATTTCGAGAACGCGCCTTTCCTTCAGCGAGCTTACGATTCCCATGCCACGAGAGTACTGGTACATTTTGGTGCGCTCACCGGAAAACGCCTCTTCGCGGAAGATATGGTTCACCATACGTTTCAGGGTAGCCCCCGTTACCGTAACGCGATGAATCTCATCGTCGTAAGGGTACATCTCAACGAGGTTGCGATATTCAACCAAGGGACCGAGAGTCTCGTTGCGCAAACTACCCGAGCCAACGAGCACAACGTCAAGGCGCAAACTATCACGCAGCATATCGGCAAATAGCTTGCCCACCTCCGTCTCGCGGTCGCGACGCGGATGAGTAAATTCATGCTCGAAGCGCGTCAAGTAGCGGCAGTAAATGTCGTCGGTTGCCTGTTTGTAGCGCCCAATCAAGGCTTCGAGCGGCTCATCGCGCGGGCAGGTTGCATCGGTGATGGGCACGAGCTCCCACGTGTAGTCGTGTATGGCGTTTCGATCGGTATCAACAAGGATGTCGAAGCGGCCAATTTGATCAGTGCCGCACGCCGCCTGCACTATGGGAATTCCGTTGACGACACAAGGCTCATCAAGCAAGGTGTGACTATGGCCGCCCACGATAATGTCAACGCCCCAGCGCGGATCGAGAGCCGCGGCAAGGGCCTTATCCTCCTCGAAGCCGATATGTGTAAGCAATACGGTGAGATCGATATCCTCGGTTTGATAGCTGTCGCAGATCTTACCGACTTCCGCAGCTGCCTCGGCGATATCCACGAACGTACCGATGGTCTTCTCCTGACGTGCCTGAACTAGCACCTCCTCAGTCAGGATGCCGATGAACATGATCCGCATACCGCCAACCTCAAAAATGACGTGTCCGTCGAACAGACGATTGCGGTTGTTAAGCAGATACAGGTTTGCGTTTATGATGGGAAACTTCGCACACTTTTCGATGAACAGTAAGTGCGCAAGGCCATAGTCTAGCTCGTGATTTCCCAACGTAACGACATCGGGACCAATCATGTTCATCACTTCGATAGTCGAAACCCCGCGGTATTCGCTGTCGATCACGGATCCCCGAAGCATATCACCGGAAATGGCGTACAAAACGTTCTCTTCTTCGCGACGCACCTTCTGCACGTAGCCCGAAAGCATAGAAACACCACCGATAAGCTCCCCTCCAACCTCCTCGGCTAGAAAATCTCCGTGGAGATCATTCGAATGGAGCAACGTGAGCTTTTTCAACGTCGTCATGAAGTCCCCCTTAGGCAGCGCACTTTATCGAACCCATTATTTCACTACAGACGCGCCCCGTCTCCACACTTCGGAAAAATAGTGAGGTGAGAAGCGTAAGCTAAAGCGCAGAGTTAGCGACGTTCGCGATAGGCGGCAGCCTCGGCGACAAAACGCTCGAAGATGCGATTCATGCACTCGTGCTTTCCCAGATATTCGGGATGCCACTGAAGGCCCACCGCGAAGGAAAGCTCGGGCACGCGAATGGCCTCGACCAAGCCGCCCGGACCGTGAGCAAGAACTTCGATACCCTCGGCCAACCGACGCAAGCCCTGATGGTGCATGGAATTGGTGGTCACCTCCACGGTGTCCAAGAGGTTGCTCAGAAGCGAGCCCTCCTCAAGGTGAACGCGATGCGAGGGAAGCGAGTAGTCAATGTCCTGCCAATGCTTGACCGGCAGGCCCTCATCGTCGACTTCGGGAAGATGTTCGGCCAAATCCTCGTACAGGGTACCGCCCTTATAGACGTTAAGCAGCTGAATGCCGCGGCAGATGCCCAAAATGGGAACATTGTGCGCAAAGGCGAAATCAAGCACGCGGAACTCAACGCGCTCGCGCTTGCCAACATGAACGCCAAGCTTGTCGTTTTCGCAGTCGCCGCCGTAAAGGCTCGGATCAAGGTCGGCGCCGCCCGTCAACAGAAAACCGTCCACCATGGCGAAGAACTCATCGTAAACAGCCTCATCTTCGGTTATGGGCAAAAGCACGGGGATGCCCCCCGCCGCCATAATCGCCTGATAGTAGTTATCGGCAACGAGCAAGGAGTCACACGAAGACACCGTCTTGGGAAGCCTGTCGGCGGTAAGATACTTCGGCATTACGCCGATAAGCGGCTTACGCGCATGCGCCATATCACTTACACCCATACGATCACCCTAGTGGTGCGCGATGGACTCGAGGAAGTCGCGGGCGCGCTCGGTCTTGGGATTGGCGAAGAACTCGGCCGGGGGCGCCTCCTCCAAGATAACGCCATCGGCCATGAACAGCACGCGGTCGGCAACGCGGCGGGCAAAGCCCATCTCGTGCGTGACCACCATCATGGTCATGCCCTCGCGTGCAAGCTCGACGATGACATCGAGAACCTCGTTGATCATCTCGGGATCAAGGGCACTTGTGGGCTCGTCGAAAAGCATGACCTCAGGCTTCATGGCAAGCGAGCGGGCGATGGCAACGCGCTGCTGCTGACCGCCGGAAAGCTGTGCGGGCACCTTCTTCGCCTGATCGGCCACGCCAACGCGCTCAAGCAACGCCATGGCCTGCTCTTCGGCTTCCTTCTTCTTCACGCCAAGAACCTGCGTAGGCCCCATGGTCACATTGTCGAGAACCGTCTTGTGGGCAAACAAATTAAATGACTGGAACACCATGCCCACTTTCGCACGCATGGCCGCAAGCGCCTTGCCCTCTTCAGGCAGAAGCTCACCGTGAATATAAATTTCACCTGAGTCGATGGTCTCAAGGCGATTCACCGTACGGCACAGGGTCGACTTACCAGAACCAGACGGGCCGATAACGACAACCACTTCGCCAGGCGAGATAGTCAGATTGATGTCGCGCAGAACGTGCAGCTGCCCGAAGTGCTTGTCGACATGACGAAACTCAACGGCGGGTGTCACGATGGAAGCGGAATCGGTCATAAGAGGCGCTCCTTAAGCGGATACTTTGGAAACATCGATGAGCTTCACGCCGTTTCGATTGGCAATGGCGACAGAAGCCTTGTTGATAAGGTAGTTCAGCAGGATGTAGATGACGGCGACAACCAGGTACACCGACACGAGGGCGTCGTAGTTCGCAATAAGCACACGTCCGTTCTGCAGCAAGTCGGCATAGCTTACCACGTAGGCAAGCGTGGTGTCCTTCACTACGATGACCAGCTGGGAAATGAGCGTGGGAACGACGAACTTGATGGCCTGCGGCAACTGGATGAGCAGCATGGTTTTGGTCTTACTCATGCCAAGCGACTTCGCAGCTTCTACCTGACCAGCGGGAACGGCGTTTACGCCCGCGCGGAACACCTCGGCGCACGCGCCGGCGGCGCTCATAGCAGCAGGCAGGGTGATCATCCAGAACGAATCCATCTTCACGCCGATAGTGGGCATGACGATAAAGAAGAAGTACACGAACAGAAGGCTCGGTACGCCGCGGAAAAACTCGGTGATGGCACGTGCAACCCAACGCACGGGCGGAATCTTGCTGAAGCGGCCCCACATGAGCACCAAGCCGCCCGCAAGGGCAAGCAGGCCGGCAACGGCGGCCGACTTCAACGTGCCCAAAAAGCCCGTAAGCAGGAAGCGCCAAGTGGTCCAACGGGTAAACAGCTCCCAGTACTTCGCATCAAGCTGCCCCATGACATAAAACTGGCGGACGATAAGCCCGATGCAAATGAGAACGAGCACGGCGGCAATGGCCGTGGCAATATTAATGCGCTTGCGTGTCTTGGGACCCGGCTGCTCGTAAAGCGCATCGCGAATGGGTTTGACTGCAGGCGCGCTCATCGCAGGATCCTAACACGCTGATCCAGCTTGTTTCCCACATAGCCGATGAGCAACGACGTGCAAAGGTATGTGGCAGCGGGAATGATAAACGCCAGCACGCCGTAGGGCATGCGCGTATTAATGTAGCTCACCACGCCGGTAAGCTCGGGGGGCGCAACGGGCACCTGCGAGGCAATGGCGGTGGTAAGCATGGTGGCGATGAGAAGATTGGTCATGGGTGGCACCACCGAACGCACCGCCTGGGGGATGATGACAAGACGCATCATCTGGCCGAAGGTAAGACCCAGCGAACGCGCAGCCTCGATCTGACCGATGCCGACGGTGTTGATTCCACTCATGAAGTTTTCGGAGGCGAAAGCCGAGCAAATGAGGATAGCGCTTACCAGCACGCAAACCACCCAGTCAAGAACAAGGCCCAAATACGGTAGCGCGTAGGCAACGAGAATAAGCATGGAGATGCCGGGGATGTTGCGGAACACCTGCACGTAGAAATCCCCCACCACGCGCAGCGGCGCAATGGGGCACACGCGCATGATGGTGACGGCAAGTCCGAGCACCATGGCGCCAATGAATGACACAGCGGTCATCCACCACGTGGCTAGCGCCGCCTGAACGTACATGTCTCCGTACGTCGACAGCAATTCGACGAATCTCACGAACCCTCCTGGGGAAATAATGTTGCGGTGATGCGTTCTGCGTGTAACAACAGGCCATTATACGGCAACAGTTCCGTTCACGGCACTTCACCTTGCTAAAGTGAGCGAATTAGTGCGCGACGCCCGCACCTGCCCCCTTCGATCCCTTCAAAACGTGTAATTCGCTTCTCGAAAATGGAATCCACGTGCTTGTTCGCGCATAAAAACAGCCGGGCTAATAGCCCGGCTGCGCGTAGGTCAAAGGTTTCGGCTGATTAAAATTTAGCCGAGGAAGGAGAGGTCGCCCACTGCGGGAGCCTCGGGGGCGCTCTCAACGCCAGTGCGGTCGCCCAGCGAGATCTTCCAGAGCTGCTCCCAGGTGCCATCGGCGATGAGCTGGTTCAGGAAGTCGTTCACGAAGGCAACGCCGTCGGAGTTAAGCGGAAGGCCGATGCCATAGGGGTCGATGTCACCGAAGTGCTCGCCAGCCATGCGGTACTTACCGGGGTTCTTCAGCATGGAGCCAAGCTGCATGGTCTCGTCGATAACGTAGGCGTCAACGCGGCCCTGCTCAAGCGCGGTGCGAGCCTCTTCGTCGGTGGCGAAGGCCTGCTGAATGGCGCCAGGAGCATACTCATCCATGATGCCAGGGCCGTTGGAGCCGGACTGGACGGCGACGTTCTTGCCATCAAGATCCTCAAGGCCGTTAATGTCAGTGTTGTCAGCCTTCACGAGGATTGCCTGTTGGGAAGCGTAGTAGGGGCCTGCGAACGAGATGAGCTCAGAACGCGCGGCGTTGATGGTGTAGGTTGCGAACACGGCGTCAACCTGGTCGTTCTGCAGAACGGACTCGCGGGTGTCGGAGGTCACCTGCGTGAACTCAATTGCGGTGGAATCGCCCAGGATGTAGTTAGCCAGAAGCTGATACAGACCAGCGTCGAAGCCGCGGGTAACGCCATCGACTTCGTTCAGGAGGCTGAACAGCGTAGAGGTCTGGACGCCGCCCACGCGAAGCACGCCGGCTTCCTTAACGGCAGTTGCCCACTCGCTCGCAGCGATGGCCTCATCGGTAGCAACGGGGCCACCAGCAATAAGTGCGTCGAAAGCAGCGGCATCGATAGCGCCGGGCTCGGCCTCAACCTGCTGCTGGGCGTCGCCTTCGCCTTCGGGAGCCGGAGATTCCTCGGAGGAGCAACCGGACAGAAGGACCATGGAAAGAGCAAGCGCAGATGCAACAGCGACAACGCCCGCAAGCCTTCCCTTCAAAGTCTTGTTCTTAAGCATGTAAGTTCCTTTCGCTTTCCTGCGCCCGCCGACGTTGACGACGGGTATTGGTTTTCCTACAGACCTACATTTCCCTTCCGACACTATAACGAAAGAACCTCTCTTTGGAGGTTGCAGGTCCGTAAAATGCCCCATCATTCAACCCGAAGGGTGCAAATTAGCCGTAATATTCCCATCGATGCACTATTCTGTATTCGCCTAGCATCCCAGTCAAATGGAGCACACTTATGATCGAGCGCCCTTTCAAGTCTTTCGAAAACGCCGAAGACGTACATTACGCCCAGGTTGACCCACAGTGGGCCGCGCATCCCTACTGGGATCGCACGTTCAAGGACTGCGCATGCGGGCTGTGCTCGTTTACGATGGCGGTCGATATCTTAACCGGCGCCCGCCTCAACCCCGTCGAGGTGTATGACCTGCGAAGCGCGTGGGGGTTCCCCCAGCTTCAGGAGGGAAACGGCGATATTTGCGCATGCGACGCCCACGAATGCTTCAACCCGATGCTTCGCGAGGTTTTCGGCGTCGAAAGCACCTTCCTTGCCGACAAGAGCCTCGAATCGTTCAAGCGGGAACTCGAGAAGGGCGACCGCGTGATCTGGTTCAGCTCGCGCGATTGGGGCGAGCCGTGGATTTGGGCTGATGGATCGAAATGCGAAAACCAATACGACTGCGGGCATCTTATTTGCGCGTGGAAGTACGAAGACGGCAAGTTCATCATCAAGGACCCCAACGGCATGCGCGAACGCGGCAACAACGTAGCCTACGATCACGAGCATTTCGAGAAGCTTCTCGTTGGCGTCCTAGACAACCGTTACATCCTGAAAGCCGTTGAAGTTTAGGGTTCTCCGAAGTTTCTTGAGCAAATACCGCGTTTTGGCGGATCAGTCACGACAAGACATGAGTGAAAACCGCGTTTTGGCGGATTGATTTCCTTGAAACCATCCGCCAAAACGTGCTATTTGCGCAGAAGAGACCTCGGATTATCCGCCGAAAAGCGGTTTCTGCACAGAATCGACCTCACGATATCCGCCAAAACGCAATTTCTGCTCAAAGATTCCCCTTAACTCCTGGGCTCATTGCGCCAACGTCGTTTAAAGGACACGTCCCCCATCACAAAGAAGGGGCTGTAACAAAAGTGACGTTGCAGCCCCTTCGTCGTATCTGGAGCCCCTTCGGCCTCCTTTCCTATGTGTCGCTTCGCTCCCGATAACGCAGCGAGGCCCTCCCGTCCCATGCTGGGAGCACGGTGTTCAAATACTTGCAGAAATGGCTTCCGACCTGCGGTTATGGTATAATTAGGCAACCGTTTCGAGGAGGTTTGACATGCAGGATCCGCGCTTCAGGCCCTACCGGCAGAACCAGATGAGGCTGCTGCCGCTCGACCTCTCCGA
>JAFSHA010000151.1 GCA_017440565.1 Eggerthellaceae bacterium
CGACCACGCGGACGCGGACTCCTTGCCGAAGTCGTCCAGGATGAGGACGTCGCTGCCCGCGAAGCGGAGCACCGCGTCCAGCGACGACGCCTCCTTTCCGTAGGTGTCCTGGATGTCCTCGAGCATCGACAGAGTCGTCGTGAGGACAACCGAGTAGCCTGCGTCTATGAACATGCGGGCAAGCGCGCTCGCAAGGTAGGTCTTGCCGGTTCCGACGTTGCCGTGTATGTAAAGGCCGCGGCCGTCGTCTGAGCCGAACCTCTCCATGTACAGCTGCGCCTCGACCTCGTCGACCGTCGCCCCCAAGTACCGCTTCTTCACGCCGGAGCGGATGAGCTTGGCTTTGCGCTCGCGCTCCCTGGCCTCGTTCTCCCGCGCCTCCTCCTCCTTCGCTGCGGCCGCCTCGCCGTCGCAGCCGCAGGGCTCGTATGCGACCCAGGCCACGCGGCCGTTGAGCATGACGCCCCTCGGCTCGAGCACGCGCCCGCACCAAGGGCACTCCGCGCTGCCGGCCTTAGGTGCGTTCAGGCCGCGCTCCTCGGCTTCGTCGGGTGTTATGAAATGGCTTTCGCTTCCATGTAAGCCGGACATATCAAAGATCCTCTCCTATGAACTCTTTGTTTTCGGACTTTCTTATCGGATGAACTTCTCTCAGGCGACGGCATGCAGTTTCTTCATGGGGCACGGCGGTGCCGCCTGAAATGTCTTCATGGGGTAGCGTTTCGCCGCATGAATTCTCTTCATGCGGAGGGACACCCCCTGAAGGATTCTCAGGGCGAGATCCTTCAGGGGCGTTCCGCTCTGCGTCATGGGCATCGTCGTAGGTAGGCTCCGGGGATTGCCGCTTGGCGCACGTTTTCCTAGCCGCCTCGGACTTGGTCCTGGCGGAAGGCGCCCGCGCGATGCGATACACCTTGGTGCTTCTTCCCACCCCGAGCTCGTGGCTTCCTACTTCGTAGATCAGGCCCTTGGCGGTGAGCTCCCTGATCGAATGGAATACTGTTCTCTCGGATAGGCCTAGGAACTCGGCGGTCTTGGGCTTGCTCTCGTAGAAATCCCGGTTGCCTGCCCTGCAGAATCCGTAGATCCTCGCGTAGACGAGGAGAGCTGCGCCTCTGAGGCCGAGTTCTTCAATCATGAACCGATGCACCACGACGAACTCGTCGCGCGAGCCGCCGCTTGTCATCATGCTCCTCTTTCAGTCGTCGTCTATTCTTGGCCGCCCTCTTGCAGGTAGAGGAAGTTCCTGTCGTACCAGTCGATGAGCTCGTCGCGCTGGATGAGATAGTTCCTCTTCCTGCCCTCAAAGCGCCTGATCGGTAATGGGTCCACCTTCCTTTCGGCCATCGCGTAGACGCGACCCCTGCTCCAGTGCAGAAGCGCCGCGACCTCCCTGACGTTGTAGAAGTCCTTCAGGAGGACCAGCGTTCCGCTCTCGTGTTCTATGCTGCGATTATCTGCTGCCATTGCTACCTCGTTTCTGGAGCGTTGCAAGGGCCGAGCAGGCAGCGACACGAGCGCCGGGCACAGTATCGCCGAGCAGGTAAGATGCTATACGTTCGGCCGTTTCCGGGTGTACCTCATGAGGGTCAGCTGGGACAATCTGTCTCACCGCTCGTCGCCTCCATCGGCGAAGTCGGCGACCGACTGCTGCGCGCGCTGCAGGTACTCCTCGAGCGCCTTGCGGTTCACGCGGATCGTCTTGGTGCCCAGCTTCGCCGCCGGCATCTCGCCCTGGTGGATGAGCTTGTAGATGGACGTGAGCGAGATCTGCAGGTAGAGCTGCACCGCGCGCACGTCCAGCCACACGTCCGAGCCGTCGCCCGGCATGTTCAGTAGCTCCATGCGCTGGGCGTCGCCGGGGCCCGTTGGCAGGTAGACGCCGGCCTCGTCGGTGAGGGGCGCGAACCCGGAGGGCGCTCCATAGACCATATAGGGGTTTGGGATCTGGCCGGCGCCCTGGGGCGCGGCCGCATGTGCTTGCATCGATATACCTCCTGTCGCATCGGTTCGACCTGACCGCAAAACTCGAGTGCGGATACGTCGCTTCAATGGCAAGGGGTTTTACATGCTGCGGCGAATAGCGGCAAGAGGCGGAAAACGCGGATAGTCCGCTAGAGTTCCCTACGTCCATTAATCACGGAACCCACATACCCGACGGCGCGCCGGGGCGGATGGGCGGGTCCGCCCCCTGGCGCGTCGGGGCTGGGTCCAGAAGGGGATTTCCCAGGGGGGAATGCGCCCGATCCGGGCCTCGGAGAGGCGCCGCTGCAGCGACGCGGGTCGGGATCCGAATTCCCCCGCGTGTCCCGCGAAACGGCGTGATTCCCGCGGAGTAGCGAGAAAATTCCCCCCGAATTCCCCCGCGAGACTATCCTCAAGATAGATAATATGAGGACTTCGGTCGGCTTTTTCATCCTTGACGGAAGGCTCGTTTTCGGGTCGAAAAGGGTCTCAGGGGTAAACTTTTTCGGCCGAAAAATTCCCCCGCAATAAAAAATCCCTGACCGTTTTCGCAGGTCAGGGACTTGATTTTGGTCGCGGGGGCCGGATTCGAACCGACGACCTTCGGGTTATGAGCCCGACGAGCTACCAGACTGCTCCACCCCGCACTATGACGGAAATCCTCTTCAGTTTTCAATGCTGCGACGTGGGTTATGAGCCCGACGAGCTACCAGACTGCTCCACCCCGCACTATGTATGTTTGCCGCTCTGCGCATTGCGCATGTGCTGAACAGCGAGTGAATATTATAGGCACCGACTATTCCAAGTGCAAGAAATCATAGTATAAGCCACGACCCCTCCACAATTACCTTGAAAACCGTGTAGCCTGTCACGACGACTTCGAAAACCCGTGCAGATCGAAACCCAACAAGCCCCTTGCTCAGCGCGCACAGTTCTCCATCTTGTTAACGCGTCTATCGTAGGTCAAGATGCCATTCGTTTCCTCTTCGATGTCGCTCACCTGAGTGTATACATACCCAGCGAGGCCCTTCGACTCTAGCGCCTCCACTTCGTCGAGAAGAGAACACACGGCGCTCTGCCATTCGCCCAAATCGTCGTACGGTTCGTAGCCGTATGCCTCGTCAAGCGAACTGTGGTCCTCGACGCGATGTGTGTAGCCACCGAACTCCGAAATGAAAAACGCACGCCCATGGCGTCGGTCGCGCCAAACCGTCATATCGCGGAAATAGTTGTGCACGCTGCTGAAATCGCCGCATCCTTGGTCATACCAACCGCTCACGGCGTCGACGAGCCGCGTGGGATCGAGCGAGCGCACGAGCTTGTCGGCGTCCCGTGCGCAGAATTGCCCCCATCCCTCGTTGAACAGCGACCATACGATGATGCAAGGATGGTTGCGTAGCAGCTTGACCGTCTCGCGGCACGTATCTGTCCATTCTGCGCGGTATGCGGCATCACCTGCACCGAGGTTTTCCCAGTGGCCTGTCCTATCGTCACGGTAATGATTCCAGCTGATTTTGAACAACGTTGGCTTGTAGCTCCAATGCCATGTTTGGATTTCGGGAGCGCCACCGCTGATCATGTCCTGAATCACGAGCATGCCCAAACGGTCGCAGTGGTAGTACCAACGCGAAGACTCGATCTTTATGTGCTTGCGCATGAGGTTGAAACCTGCATCGCGCATGGCTTCGATGTCGAAGACGAGCGCTTCGTCAGAGGGTGCCGTCATGAGGCCGTCAGACCAATATGCCTGGTCGAGCACGCCTTTGATGAACAGTGGCTTGCCGTTGAGGAACACGCGCTTGTGTCCTTCGGGATTGCGCTGCAGCTTGACCGAGCGGAATGCGCAATAGCTTTCAACTTCGTCGTTTCCGTAACTGAGCTTGAGGCCGTAAAGGAACGGGTCGTCAGGCGACCAAAGATGAATGTCAGGTATCGATATCGCCACGGCGCCCGTAGAATCCGAGATTTCGCCAACGCCGGATGCTACCGTTTCCCCGTCGGCGTTAGTGATTTCCAATTGAAATTCGTGCGGGGAAGGGGAGAGTTCGTCGGGGTTGTCCTGCGCAACTACGCGAACGCCGACGGACAAGATGCCGTTTTCCGCATCTGGCTCAATGACGGCAGACACGATATACGTTGAGGGCACGACCTCGAGCCAGACGGTCTGCCAGATGCCACTTTGCGCGGTGTACCAGATGTCGCCGCGATCGAAACGCTGCTTGCCGCGTATACGTCCGCCGAACTCGCTCGGGTCGGCAACGCAGACAACCAACTCGTTCGGTCCGTCAGCGAGAAGGCCGGTGATATCGAAAACAAAGGGCGTGTAACCCCCAACATGAGTTCCAACAGATGAGCCGTTGATGCGCACGTCACAGGCATAATCGACGGCTTCGAAATGCAAAAGCACTCGTTCTTCGGAATCGCGATTCGGCGCATCGAACATGCGGCGGTACCACAGAAGCTCGGTCGGCTGCAGCTGGCGGCCGACCCTCGATAGAGGTGCCTCAGGCGAAAACGGCACGACGATC
>JAFSHA010000152.1 GCA_017440565.1 Eggerthellaceae bacterium
ACGAGCCGACGAATCATCTCGATCTGGGCTCGATCGAGGCTTTGGAGCGCGTGCTCAGAAGCTACCCGGGGGCACTGCTTCTCGTGTCTCACGACACGAGGCTCGTTCGCGCCGTCACGAACATCACGTGGACGATAAGGGAAAGCAACGACAGGTTCAGGCTCGTACCAAGTTAGCCGACTGCTGATTCGGGACGTAAACCTAGCCGGCGCAGCCCGTAAACGCAAGTGAAAGCAAAGGCGTAAACCCTCGCGGCAGCGGCGTCGCTTTTGCGCGGCAATATTCAACAGCCGCCAACAAGCCGCACAGGAAGGCCTCGCCCATGTGGTTTTCGTCCTCGGTATTCACGAAGAACTTGTCCGCATGGTAAAATCCAAGATCCAGCAAGGCACATCGCTCACCGCTCACACGACGTTCCTTCACTCGCATCAGCTCGCGGCCTTGACTGTCAGAACACGCCCCGCCGCACATCATCAATAATCGAATCGCGCACATCAGATACCAAGAGCACGCCACGTCACTGGTCACTACATCGCCGTTTCGGCCCTTGCATCCCAGGAGGCGACATGAAAATCTGCTTCTGCGAAAGTTCCGCCCAAACCATCTGGCGCCACTTCGACAACCGAATTGCCGGCAAGCCCCTGTTCGGCCACACGCCCAACGCAGGGCCCCTGCTTGCTGAGGCCCTTCCAACGCACAAGCTGCCGTACGTCAACGACCCGTCGATCTTCGGAACCAACCTCGAGCTTCTCGGGCCAGACGAGACCCGAATCTGGGGGATTCCCGAACACGCACCGCTTCATCTTCTCGTTTCCCGGGAAAAACGCAGCCGCTCGAATACTCGCATCGTCGCTCACTCGGCCGTCTCGGATTTGCCCGCGAAAGCGTTTCTTGAGCTGCGCCCCGGGATTCACGTCCTGTCGCCCGAGCATCTCTTCGTTCGCCACGCACGAAACTCTGACCTTATCTCGCAGATCATGCTCGGATACGAGCTGGCGGGATGCTACTCCATTCGATCCGATCTCGACCAAGGATTCTTCCAAAGGCCGCCCCTTTGCTCGACGAAGACGCTGTCCTCGTTTCTTTCCGAGGCAGACGGCATGCCCGGAATAAAGCAAGCCCGCACCGCTCTTCCACTTATTATCGAGGGATCGGCTTCTCCGCGCGAGACGGGGCTGGTCATGATGCTATGCCTGCCCGCCAGGCTGGGAGGCTACGGACTGCCCGCCCCGAAAATGAACGTACGCCTTGATCTCGGGAAAGATGCGAAGCCCTTCTGGGGAGAGCGCAACGCGTTCGATCTCGTATGGCAGCGCGAAAAACTCATAGTCGAATACGACGGCATGTGCCATGGCGAAGAAGCAGCGCGCGTTCGCGATGCGCTCCGGCGCGACGCCTCCCTTTTGGCTGGCTACTCGGTTTTTACCATCATGCGAGACAGGATGGAAACGCCAGAAGACATGCTGGTCATAGCTCGAGCCGTTGCCAAGAAGCTTGGCGTGCAGCTAAGGCCCCGAAGCAAAGACTTCGAACGGAAGAACCGAGAGCTTTGGCGTCGGGTGATACGAAGCCCCCATCCGTAGACGCCTCGTCGCTGGCGAAAAGCGAATCGACCCTCTAGGCAGTTGCGCTGAGAGCCGCTCATTCGAACACAGCTATCCGAAAACGCCTCTGTCAAACCAAGGCTGGCATGATCGTTTTGAGTCGCCCATCCGAAAACACACGACTTGTCATGAAAAGGGGGCGTTTGCGCGGCGCTCTATCCGAAAACGCACGGGTTGTCACGGACAAACCGGCGTTTTGAGCCATTCCCATCCGAAAACGCACGACTTGTCATGACAGGTCGTGCCTTTTCGGATGGAAGCGAGCCCGGAAGGCCCCTCGAGCCTGACAGGTCGTACGTTTTCGGATGGAGGTGGGCCAGGGAAGCCTCCACAGCATGACAGACCGCGCGTTTTCGGATACGGGGACGGAGAAAAGTCCCTTCCTGCGTGACAGACCGTGCGTTTTCGGATGGAAGACCGATGACCCCCCCCCGCTAAGCCAAGATCGGCATGAGGCAAATCCGCCACCGCAGAGGCGCAGGTCGAGCTCAAAGATTTGACAGGTGTTTCTTACGGTGAAAAATGCTGCCCACAATTTGGCGTTAGCAACAGCAGGGTCTTCGCCCCCCTGGCGCATGTCGATCCTGGTTTAGCACAGGCTCAAGCGAATAAGCGCGACTGCTCGCGGACGTAAAAGCAAGTCGAGCGCCGCAAGGACGCTCGACCGCACAAGAAGGGAACTTGTCTGTTCAGGTTATTCGGATGCGAGCCGCTCCGAATCGGCGGCGGCAGCGACGGGCTTTGGAGCCTCCGGCTTGCCCGGACGGCCAAGCTTCATGGCAAGCGCACGGGTAGGACACGCCTCTACGCAAGCACCGCAGGCCATGCAGTCGCCAGCGCGCACCATGCAGTCGGCGCCGGCAACGGGCTCGTCGAGAATCGCGGGATCAGCGGGACACGCTTTCTTGCACAGACCGCAGTCGATGCACGCATCATGATCGATGCGCACGTTCACCAGACCCACGCGTCCCAGCACCTCGTAGAAACCGCCAAGCGGGCACAAGCTTCGACACCACACGCGCGGCGCCCACAGAAGCTCGACCACCACGATGGCGGCAAGCACCCACACGCCCACGCTTGAGCCCAACACCAAGCCCTTGTTGATGGCGGAAATCGGGTTGATCACCTCGAAAGCCGCCACGCCGGTCACGGCGGAAAGCACGAGCACCGCCGCCGCAAGCCCCACCTTGGCGCGTCGAGGTACCGGCACGCACGAACGCTCGATCTTCAGCTTGCGCGCCAACCAGTCAACGCCTTCGGAGAGCAGGCCCACCGGGCACACCCAACCGCAGAACGCACGACCGCGGATGAGGCCGTACACCAGCAGCACGGGAAGCGCACCCACAAGCCATTTCGGGTCGAACGAAAGCGAAGCCGCGGCAATCTGCAGGACGGCGAAGGGGTCGAGCAGCGTCACACCCGCAACCGTCGAAGAGGACAGCGTCCCGAAGAACACTCCCTCCGCCGGCGTGGGCACGCGCACGTCGCCGCCCTCGAACAGGCCCAGCAGCCCCCATCCCGCCACCAGCACGGGCAGGCAGAACAGCACGAGCGCGCAAACCTGCACGATTCGGCGGGCTATGGTCCAACCACGTTTCTTCAAAGCTATCGCCTTCTTCTCTTCGTTTGGACAGGACGAACGACTGGTCGCTTTAGCATACTAGCGTGACAAACGACCCGTCCCTTTGTCACATGCCCCTTCGTCACGCTAGTCGCGCGCGTTACTCCTCTATGTTGAGGTACACCAGGTTGACGCCGGTAACGCCGGGCACGCCCACGAAGGAGCTTGCCACGGAATGGGACGCACCCGCATCTTCCGCCTCGATGGTAACCACCAGCTTGTGGCTCTGGATCTCATGCACCTCGACGCCTTCCATGGCCTCAAGTGCCAGCTTCACATCAATGGTGCATTCGGGCATGGTCTCGACAACCAAACTTGAAATAGCCATGTCATCCCTCTCCTTCAGGTGCGCGGCACGGGGTGAGCCCCGTACCGCGCGTACTTACTTAGCCCTGCGCGTGGCAGGTGATGCACTCAGCGCGCGAGTTATCGAGTTCGTAAGACTCGATGGAACCGCCGGCGAAGTGGTCAGCCGGAAGCGGCTGAGCCGTGTCGAGGATGGGGTAAGCATCCTCATCGGCGCCATGGCAGTTGAAGCAGCCATCGGCGCCCATGGAAACGAAGCGGCCCTCGTGATCCTCGGGCATGAGGCCGGGCAGGCCGTCGGCCACGTATCCGGACTCGCCGCCGGCTTCAGCGGCAGGCTCGCCCGAAGAGCAGCCGGCAACGGCGAACATCGACAAGGCCAGGGCGGCGGCAAACGCGCCCGTGAGAATCTTTCTGGAAATCATCTTCCTACCCCCTAGATCTTCTCGATGGAAACGCAGGTCTTCTTGAAGTCCGGCTCCTTGGACAGCGGGCAGTACGTGTCCTGAACAGCCAGGTTGACCAGCGTCTCGTCCGCGAAGAACGGGGCGAAGGTCAGACCCTCGGGCGGCTGGGTACGACCAGCGGTAGAGACCTTGATCTCGACCTCGCCGAAGCGAGACTTCACGCGCACCATGTCGCCGTCAACCACGCCAAGCTTCTCGCAGTCGGCCGGGTTCATGTCAAGCAGCGCCTCGGGAAGCGCGCGGTCGAGCTCGGGAACGCGGCGGGTCATCGAGCCGGTGTGCCAATGCTCGAGCAGACGGCCCGTGCAGAACCAGAACGGGTACTCGTCGCTGGGCATCTCGGCGGGCGGCTCGTACGGGCGGAAGACCACGGAGGGCTTCTGACCAGCGGACTTGTAGAAGCTCACGCCGTTTGCCAGATCCTGGGAGCCGTGCGTGGCGATGCCCACCTGGTCAAAGCCATCGGCCTGCTCGCCGTCGCAGAAGCGCCAGGAAGTCTCGAGCCAGTCGCCATCGACCTCACGCACGGGCCACAGCAGGCCGTGCTTCTCGAGGTACACGTCGTAGGGAGCCAGCTGCTTGGCGTCCATCTTCAGGCCGGCTTCCTCGTTGATGGCGTTGGCGCGCTCGTTAAGCCACGGGTTGGAGAAGGTGCGATACTCTTCCCAAGCGGTGCGGCATACCTCGCGCTGGTCGCCCTTGAAGTCGGCGGCTTCCTTGTCGTAGATGAAGCCGAACAGGTGGTCGAACGCATCGACGCCGTCGATGGTCTCGCCCTCGAGCACGCGCTTGGCGATCTCCATGAGCATCCACAGGTCCCACTTCGCCTCTCCCGGAGGATCGATGGCCTTCTCGAAGATGGCGGTGCGGCGCTCGCCGTTGCCGAAGGCGCCCTCGCGCTCGACCCACATGGCAGCGGGCAGCACCACGTCAGCGTAGGCGGTCGAAAGCGTCGGATACACTTCGCTCACGCAGATAAACGCGTCGAAGATGCCCTTCTTGTCGCCACGGCCCAGGAAGCGGGTGAGGTTGGGCATGGAAACGGCCCAGTTGTTGTGAGCGCTCCAGAGGAAGTCGATGTTGCCCTTGGAAAGCTCGCGGAAGGTCTTGACGGTGTGGAAGCCCGGCTTCTGAATGGCATCCAGGTAACCCTCGGGAAGGTTCCACACGGCCTCGGTGTAGCGGCGGTGCACCTCGTTGGCAACCACCAGGTCGGCGGGCAGGCGGTGGCAGAAGGTGCCGACCTCGCGCGCGGTGCCGCAGGCGGTGGGCTGGCCGGTGAGGGAGAACGCGCCGGAACCGGGCAGGGCGTACTTGCCCACCAAGAGGTGAATGTTGTAGATGCAGTGGTTCATCCACGTGCCGCGGGAGTGCTGGTTCACGCCCATGGTCCAAAGCGAGAGAACCTTCTTGCTCGGGTCGGCGAACACCTTCGCCAGCTCTTCGATGTCGGCAGCCGGAACGCCGGAGATCTCGGAGGCGTACTCGAGCGTGTAGGGCGCCAGACGCTCGGCGTACTGCTCGAACGTGATGCTCTCGACGGCGTCGACGGTGTTGCCCGGCTCGGTGACGTCGTAATCGTCGGCGGTGGAGTTGCCGATGTTTTCCGTGCCCTGCTTGAACTGCAGGTGGTCGTTGATGAAGGCCTCGTCGTAGAGCTTGTTCACCACGATGTAGTTGGCGATGGCGTTGGCGATGGCCAGGTCAGAGCCGGGAGTGAACGTGAGCACCTTGGTGGCGGTGGCCGACGTACGCGTGGTGAGCGTGGTCAGGTCGTAGTGCAGCACGTTGGGATTGTCGAGCTTGCGCGCGGTCAGACGCGAGTACAGCATGGGATGCGCCTCGGCCATGTTGGCGCCCCACGTGACGAAGACGTCGGTCTCGTCGATGTCGGCGTAGCAACCGGCAGGCTCGTCGGTCTGGAACACGTTCATGAAGCCCACGACGGCAGAGGCCATGCACAGGCGCGCGTTCGGGTCGATGTTGTTGGAAAGCAGGCCGGCCTTCCAGAACTTCGCGGTGCAGTAGCCCTCGACGATGGGCTGCTGGCCCGAACCCCAGAACGCCAGACGGCTCTTGTCGGCCTTCCAAGTCTCGCGCAGCTTAGAGGCCACCAGGTCAAGCGCCTCTTCCCACGTGGCCTCGCGGAAGCCGTCCATGGTGCCCTTGAGCGACTTATCCTCACGGATAAGCGGCTTGGTCAGACGGTCCTCGCCCGTGAGCGCGCCCACGAGGTAGTAGCCCTTCACGCAGTTCAGACCGCGGTTGGAGCCGTTCTCCGGGTCGCCGGTGACGGAGATGAGCTTGCCGTCCTTCGCCTCGACGATAACGCCGCAGCCGCAGCCGCAGAAACGGCAGACGGCCAGCGTCTTGGTGGTGCCGGAATCACCGGCCGGAGCCTCCTGGCCCTCACCGCTCGAGCAGCCCATCATGGTGGACAGGGTGCCCGCAGCGGCAGCGCTCGCCAAGGCCACAGCCGTGGTCTTCACGAATACACGCCTCGAGATTTCCATACGTTCCCTCCTTGTATCCTTATCCGCGCCCCTTCCCGGATGCGCGGGGTTTACCGAAATGACGCCTGGCGCCTGACTACTGCGCCGCCTCGGGCTCGCCCGTCGGCCTGATGCGAATGGCGGGCGCGGGGTCGCTTACCACGCAACGCTCGACACACAAGCCGCAGCCCACGCACTTCTCCTCGTCGATGATGGGCGCGAACACCGCGTGGAGCGCGTCGCCTTCGCGCTTGCGATAGTCGATGGTGATCGCCTCGTCGATGAGCGGGCATACGCGGTAGCACACCTCGCAGCGCATCCCCTGGAACGAAAGGCACGTGTCCTCGTCGATGACGGCAACGCCCATGCGCACATCGGCCTTCGACTCAACGGGAGCAAGCGCGCCGGTCGGGCACGCCTCGATGCAGGGGAACTCGGCACACAGGCGGCAAGCCTGGATGCGCGCGTCGACGCAGGGGGCGCCGGCAAGGGCGCCAGCCGAAGCGGGTGCGGGATGCAGCGACTGGTAAGGGCAGGCCTCGATGCACTTTCCGCACTTCACGCACAGGGATTCGAAGCCGCCTTCGGGACGCGCGCCCGGCGGAAGCAGCGGAAGGGCGCTTGGAGCGGCCACGTCGTAAGCAGCTTTCACGGCAGCAGCACCCGCCAAGCAGGCAGCGATGATGCTCGTAATCTTCATGAATCCCCCTCTGTTCCGCGCGCACGGAAGCCGCGCCTTTCTTGCGCGGAAAATGATACTTTGGTGCAAGCGTTTCAAAATAGGGACGCTCACGTCGCAAACGAGGGGGACAGCCCCCTGTCGAGGGGACAGTTCGCCCCGTTTTTCGGGGAACAGTTCGCAAACAGTGGGACAGCGAGCCCAATGGGACAAGGAGCCCGGTTCCCTGCCCCAAGCGACCTGCCCCAAGCGAGCGTCGCTTTAGCGCGCTAGCGTGACAAACGACCTGTCCCTTCGTCACGCTCTGCCACGCTCTGTCACGCTCGAAATGGGGACGGTTTGCCCCAAATCATTGGGGACAGTTCCCCCCAAGCGCGAAGAAAAGCGCTACAATGCCCTACGGGATGCGCGGCGCGCGGCGCCGCTTGAGGGAAGATGGAAGAAGGAAAACATGCATTTGGACGAGAATTCGACCTTGCCGTTTTACCAGCAAATCTACGAGCACTTCCACCGTGGCATAACCGATGGCACCTACCCCGCCAAGGGAAAGCTGCCCAGCATCCGCGGGCTGGCCGACGAGCTGCGCTGTTCTCGCAACACCGTCGAGGCCGCTTACCAGCTGCTCGTGCAGGAGGGCTACGTGGCCTCCAAGCCCGGCTCGGGCTACGTCATCCAAGACATCCGCCACCTCGACAACGTCACCGCAAGCCGAGACGCTTCAGCGCAAAGCCCCCAGCAAGCCCCCAAAACCCGCTACGATTTCGCATACGGGAACCTGCAGGCCGGCACCTTCCCCGCCCTCACCTGGCGAACCATTACCGATGACATCCTGCTGTCCGTTGGCATCGAAGCGGCCGACACCTACACCGACGCCAACGGCGAATGGGACCTGCGCGCCGAAATTGCCTGGAGGCTGTCCATGACGCGCGGTATCACCTGCAAACCCGAGCAGGTCATCATCCAGGGCGGCACCCAGCCGAGCATCCAGAACCTGCTGTGCCTGTTCAACCCCGAAACCGACCTCGTGGCCATGGAAGACCCCGGCTACGACGCCGTTCGCAAGGTGCTCGAGCACAGCCGTTTCAACATCACCTATTGCGATGTGGTCTCGCAGACCCACCAGTTCATCAAAGACGTCGAAGCCTGCGATGCGCGGCTTATCTACGTCACACCGTCCAGCCAGTTCCCCACGGCGCGCGTCATGGGCACCGACATGCGCGAGCGACTCATCACATGGGCTCGAAAGAACGACGCCTACATCCTCGAGGACGACTACTGCCGCGAGTTCCGCTACCTCGACCGGCCGCTTCCGCCCCTGCACACCATGGACCCCGACCGCGTCATTTACATGGGCACGTTCTCGAAGTCGGTGTCGCCGGCGTTGCGCATGAGCTACCTGGTGCTTCCGCCCGCGCTGCTCGAGCGCTGGAACGAAACCTTCACCGAAGCCTATCCCGCCGTGCCCTGGCTTTCCCAAGTGGTGCTCACGCGCTTCATGAAAGAAGGACACCGCGACCGACATCTGCGCAAGCAGCAGACGCGCAACAAGCGCAAGTACGAGACGCTGGTCGACGCGCTGCAGCGCACCATGGGGGATCGCATCGAGATCCTCAAGAACGGAACGGGCCTGCATGTGCTGGTGAACGTGCTCGACGGACGCTCGCAGGACGAGCTCATCGAGGCAGCGCTTGCGCATGACGTGCGCGTTTACGACACCAACCGCTACTGGGTGCGCAAGGACCACCCGCTGGCCGGCTGCGTACTCGTGGGCTTTTCAGCCATCGAAGAGGAGGACATCGTCCCCGGCGTCGAAGCCCTCGCCCACGCCTGGTTCGGGGAGTAGCAGTCAGCCCCAAATAACGCAGGCGGGAGCGGGAATGGGGATGCGGGCTACCTCGCGCATTCCGGCGTCGGCAGGCTTGGGCGTAGCGAACACGACCACCTCGTCGCTGCCTTGATTGGCAACGGCTAGATAGCGCCCGCAAGGCGAGAGCGAGAAGTGCCGGGGGCTGACCCCTCCGCAGGAATAGCGCGCCTGCGCCACCACGCGGGCGTCGGCATCAAGCTCGTACACCGCGATCACGTTCTTACCGCGCACGGAAACGTAAAGCCACTTTCCGCAGGGGGAAAACTCCAGGTGAGCCGCCAGCGTGCGAATGCCGCAGCACGAGGGCAGGTCAAAGCGGGAAATCTCGCGGAAGGGG
>JAFSHA010000153.1 GCA_017440565.1 Eggerthellaceae bacterium
CTGCCGGACGAAATGCTGGTTCAGGCCAAGAAGTTCGCCTTCGCGGACAAGTATCTGGCCAAACTTTTCAACGTCCGCGAAAAGGAAGTCCGGGAACGCCGCACCGCGCTGGGCTGCGTCGCCACGTTCTGCCGGGTCCCGGTCTCCGGCGTCGGCAACGACGAGGACTACTACTACTCCACCTACAGCGGCGCGCCCGACGAGGTGGCCGTTTCCGACCGGAAGAAGATCATGATCCTTGGCGGCGGCCCCAACCGCATCGGCCAGGGCATCGAATTCGACTACTGCTGCGTGCACGCGGCCATGTCGCTCAAGAAGCTGGGTTTCGAGACCATCATCGTGAACTGCAACCCCGAGACGGTTTCCACCGACTACGACACCTCCGACAAGCTGTATTTCGAGCCGCTCACGGCCGAAGACGTGTTGGCCATTTACGAGAAGGAAAAGCCGCTTGGCGTTATCGCCCAGTTCGGCGGGCAGACGCCGCTCAACCTGGCCAGCCAGCTTGAGGCCGCGGGCGTGAACATCCTGGGCACGAGCCCCGAGATCATCGACCTGGCCGAAGACCGCGACCGCTTCCGTGAGATCATGGACAAGCTGGGCATTCCCATGCCCGAGGCCGGCATGGCCGTCACCGTTGACGAAGCGCTCGACATCGCGCACAAGATCGGCTATCCGGTCATGGTGCGTCCGAGCTACGTGCTTGGCGGCCGCGGCATGGAAGTGGTCTACGACGACGAGAACCTGCGCGCCTACATGGCTGCCGCCGTCGGCGTCACGCCCGACCGCCCCATCTTGGTCGACCGCTTCCTCAATCACGCGCTCGAGTGCGAGGCCGACGCCATCTGCGACGGCACCTACGCGTTCGTGCCCGCTGTCATGGAGCACGTCGAGTTGGCCGGCATCCATTCCGGCGACAGCGCCTGCGTGCTTCCGTCGTGCAACATTTCCGACGAGCAGCTGGCCACCATCAAGGACTACACGCGCAAGATCGCCGAGGAAATGCATGTCGTGGGCCTCATGAACATGCAGTATGCCATCGAGGGCGACACGGTGTACGTGCTTGAGGCCAACCCGCGCGCATCGCGTACCGTTCCGCTGGTTTCGAAGGTGTGCGGCATCCAGATGGTGCAGGTTGCAACCGATGTCATGACTTCCGAGCTGACGGGCCGCCCCTCGCCGGTGGGTGACCTGAAGGAAGCCACCTACAGCCATTACGGCGTGAAGGAAGCCGTGTTCCCGTTCAACATGTTCCCCGAGGTCGACCCCGTGCTCGGCCCCGAGATGCGCTCGACGGGCGAGGTTCTGGGCCTGGCGTCCACGTTCGGCGAGGCGTTCTACAAGGCCCAGGAGGCCACGCAGACCTGCCTGCCGCTTGAAGGCACCGTGCTCATCAGCGTGAGCGACCTTGACAAGGGCGACCTGGTGAAGGTGGCAAGCGCCTTCCACGAGATCGGCTTCGACATCGTGGCTACCGACGGCACCTGCAAGATGATCAACGAGGCCGGCATTCCCGCGCGTCGCGTGCTGAAGGCAAAGGAAGGCCGCCCGAACCTGCTCGATCACATCACCAATGGCGAGATCGATATCATCATCAACACGCCTTCCACCACCACCGCAAGCGCTCGTGACGACGGCTACATTCGCAAGTCGGCCATCAAGGCCCATGTCGCGTACATGACCACCATGGCCGCCGGCTACGCTTCGGCGCTTGGCATCAAGGCCATGCAGGAGCAGGGCAACACCGGCGTGAAGAGCCTGCAGGACATTCACGCGGACATCACGTACTAAACCGCGATTTCACGTTTGCTTGAAAAGCGGGTGCGGCAACGCACCCGCTTTTTTCATGGGC
>JAFSHA010000154.1 GCA_017440565.1 Eggerthellaceae bacterium
AGACGACTGTGCGCTGATCCTGCGCTTCATCCGAGAGCTTGCCGACTACGAGAACATGCTCGACGAGGTGGTGGCCACCGAAGGCACCTTGCGCGAGTGGATCTTCGAAAAGGGGCGCGCCGAGGTGATTTTCGCCTGCGAGAACGATGTCGAAGTGGGCTTTGCGCTGTTCTTCCACAACTTCTCGACCTTCCTCGGCCGAGCCGGCATCTACCTGGAGGACCTCTACGTCATGCCCGAGCATCGCGGCAAAGGATACGGAAAAGCCCTGCTCAAAAGGCTTGCGCAGATCGCCGTCGAACGCGGGTGCGGCAGGCTTGAGTGGTGGTGCCTCGATTGGAACCAGCCGAGCATCGACTTTTACCTGTCGCTTGGCGCCGAGCCCATGCAGGATTGGACGGTCTATCGCATTACGGGCGATACGCTCACCCAATTGGCACGGTAATCCGATACACCGAGCGAACCCGCTCAGCGTTAACCCGAAAGGCACCTTATGCACACTCCCCAAAACGTTCGTCGCGGTCCGAACTCCTTCGCTTCCGAACTGCTGCAAATCAGCACCGGCTGCCCCTACGGAAAGTGCCATTTCTGCAACCTGTACGAGCACGAAGCCTACGGTGTGGTGCCCATGCAGCACATCGTCGAGGACCTCGACGAAATCGCCGCCACCGTGCGTCATCCGAAATCCATCCTCCTGCTGGGCGGCAATCCCGCCGGCCTACCCAACAGCAAGCTCATCCCCATACTTAAGCTCATTCGCGAGAAGCTGCCCACCGTACAAGGGGTTTCAGGCTTCATGAGTACGATGGACGTCAAACGCAAAAGCGACGACAATCTGCGCGAGATGGCCGAAATGGGCATCACCTCGGTTGTTTTGGGCGCGGAAAGCGGGTGCGATGCTACCCTGAAGCGCATGGAGAAAGGCCATGTCGCCGAGGATATCGTTCGGCAGTACCCACGCCTTGAACGCGCCGGCATCAAGTACAGCGTTTTCTATCTGTGCGGCATGGCAGGTAAGGGAAAGTGCGTGGAGAGCGGCTTGGAATCCGCCAAGGTGTTCAGCCAGATCAACCCCGAAACCATCGTGCTGACCACACTCACTCCCTTTGAGGGGACGAAGCTGCGCGGCGAGGTTGAAGATGGGTCTTTCGAGCTGGCGCCTGAATCGGAAGTCATGCTGGAGGCTGCGGCGTTTTTGGAGAATCTGCAGTGCGAAACCACCATATCGGGCAGCCACGACTCCAACCTGTTCAAGATCGACGGCATCCTCCCCCGCGATAGGGAGCGCCTGGTCGCAACGCTCAAATGGCGCGCGGAAAACGTCAATGACCGCGCACTTGCTGGCCTGCGCATGCGCATGGCCGGAATGTAAGCACCCGGATCGGCCATGCAATCCACAGCCTTCGGATTTTCCACGGAAAGGCCTTGATAGACGAAGAGGACACAATGCCGAAGTACGAGGGGGCCGAACCTCCACGGGCTGCGCCACACCCAAGCCACCCTGCTCATAGGAAGCGGCGCGGACACCAAAACCGCATGAACGCGCCTCGGGCACTCCAGCGCGCAGCTCAGCATGAACATCTACGCGCACGCCACCAAGGCCAACGACCGCGACGCAGCCGACGCCATCGACAATATCCGCTGGCAACAACGAGAGCAGCGAGACCGACTATCAGCACCCCTGCCCACAGTTTTACACCCTGATGTGTGAGTGTTTCGTAGTCCAACCTGATATAATATTTGCAGATGACAAAACCGAAAGGTTTTACGGGGCGGGACTGCGAAAGCGGTTCTGCCCCGATTTTTAATATGGGCAGAACATTGCCACTTGACAATGTTCTGCCCATATTAAAAAGGCCAGCCGGCTGCCTGACCTGAAGTTTCATGGTCGCGGGGGCCGGATTTGAACCGACGACCCTCGGGTTGTGAGGCCTCCCGGCCCCAATGAGGGCTTAAGCAGGCGTCACGGTCCTGTCCAAAATGGACTCCAGGGCATCGGCGCTCACGTGCATGGACCTTATGTAGGCGTCGCAAAGCTCGACGGGGTCGACTTCCTGGAAATTGAGCTCCCAGCCCGCTCTTCTCGCAAGCTGGTTGGCGAAAACGCGCTGGGTGCGCCCGTTTCCCTCGCGGAAGGGGTGCAGCGCGTTGATCTCAGCGATGTAGAAGGAGATGCGCCGGATGAACTCCTCGCGCGGCAGCCCCGCGAGGAACCGCTCGGCTTTCAGCCTCGAGAAAAGGTCGGCGGCGTAGGGCTCGATGAAGCCAGGCGCGCAGAACAGGCTCGCGCCCTTCGAGATGAAGCCCCTGCTCCGGATCTTGCCCGCCCACGGGTATACGCTTCCGAAGAGCGCCTCGTGGATTGCGCAGAGATGCGCCAGGTCGAAGCCGCCGGGAACGGGGTTCGCGTCAAGCTCGGCGGCCCTCGCGCCGGTGATCGCCCGCTCGATGCGGGAGAGTTCGGCGCGGTCCTTTATGCCGAAGTTGTTGACGAGGACGTCGGTGCCGGAGTAGAGGTACCCGTCGTCGTCGGCGTAGGAATAGTCGTAGGAATCGCTATGCATACTTCAGGCCCAGGACCCTTGCCTCGGCGACGTACTGGGCGATGAGATCCTCAAAGGTGCGCTCGCCGCGGAAGGCCGCGCGGATGTTGTCCTTCTCGGCATCGGTCATCACGAGGCCCTCGACGGCCAGGGAGCTCGCAGCCTCGGCGATGTGCCTCTCGATTTGCTTCTCGGTCACGCGGTCCTCCTTCCTGTTTCGCCAATTATACCGCGCGGGCGCACCCGCGTCGGCCAAGCAGGCAAAGCATCAGCGAATCGACACCCGATATGAGCCGAGGGAATCCTTCGAAAATATCCGAAAACAAGACCCCCATAGATACGTACGCAAGCTTGGCCTAACTCCAGATCGTTTCATAAAATCAGCATAAAACATCTTTCGACCCAAATTCGACCCAAATCAAGCGAATATAACAGCCAAAAACAAAAACAGGCCAGAAGAAACGAGCTTCTGACCTGCGAGTATTTATGGTCGCGGGGGCCGGATTTGAACCGACGACCTTCGGGTTATGAGCCCGACGAGCTACCAGACTGCTCCACCCCGCAATTTGCAAGCGCCTTTAACGCAAGGAGATATAATACGCGCCTTTTCCGCCGATTGCAACAGGCAACGCCTCCGAGTGTATCCATCTCCATCGTTCCTGCACAACTCAGCGGACAAATATCAGGAAACGAGGCATTTGCTTGCCTATTCCCCGAAGCTACAATTCCGTACGCTATCGAGCACCCTACAGCGCCAGCCGATAAATCGCCCGCGCATCATCAAGGCTCAAGCGCTTCAAACGCCCGAAGCACTCCCCCTTGTTCGCACGCAGCGTCGGAATCATGCGCTCGATGTCCTCCTCGAAAACGCCCAGCTCCTCCAACGTGGTAGGCATGCCCAGCGATGCGAAGAACGCACGCGTCTCATCCACCGCCGACAGCGCATCGGCCAGCATATCGCCGGTCGGGCACAACCCGAACACCTCACGTCCATAGAAGGCAAACCGCGCAGGCGCATCGGCGCACACGTACTCCATCCATGCGGGAAACATAACGGCCAGCCCCGCCCCGTGCGTGATGGACGGCCGCAGAGCCGAAAGTTCATGCTCAAGCGCATGCGACGCCCAATCCTCATGACGACCCAAGCCCGCAATGCCCTGATGGCACAGCATGCCCGCCCACATGAGGTTGGCGCGCGCGTCGTAGTTCTCGGGATCAGCCAGCACACGCGGAGCCTCGGCGCGCACCGTCTTCATGAGCGACAGATTCAGATTGTCCGTCACCGGCACGGCACCGTAATCGTCGAAGAAGCGCTCGAGCAGATGGCTGAACATGTCCACAATACCCGCCGCAGTCTGGAAGGGCGGTAGCGTGTACGTAAGCTCGGGGTTCATGAACGCCAACTTCGGCCTGTGCGCCTCATTGGCATAACCCGTCTTGCGCCCCAGCGCGTCATTGCTGATCACGGTGTTCTTCGAAGCCTCGCTTCCCGCCGCGGGAATGGTCAGAACGACGGCAATGGGCAGCGTCTGCGGATTAGGGCGCTTCGTCTCGAACAGCTCCCACACGTCATCTTCGATGCACGCACCGTTGGCAATGGCCTTCGCCGAGTCGATCACCGACCCGCCGCCAACAGCCAATATCCAATCAACGCCTTCTGCCTTCGCCAACGCCACGCCTTCGCGTACCAACTCGATCTCGGGGTTCGGCCTCACGCCGCCCAGCTCCACGAAACCCACACCCGCCGCCTCAAGCGAGACGCGAATGCGATCCAGCAAGCCGCTGCGCTCAGCGCTTTGCCCGCCAAAGTGCAGCAGCACGCGCCGCGCGCCGCGCTCGGCCAGCTTCGCGCCCACCTGCTGCTCGACATCGCGCCCAAACACGAAGCACGTCGGCGACATGAACTCAAAATTCTCCATTGGAACCGCCTTCTCAACCCGTCGAAATCACGGCATAGTCAAGTTGTGTTCAAAAAGGGCAACCTTTGGATCTTTTTTAGGGACATTCCGAGCGATTCAGGCCTCTCCATCAAAGTCCCGAGCCACCTCGCCCTACGTTTCCGCAGGTCACGAATTTTGCATCATCCCAAAAGGACTCGCTAAGTCTGCAAAAAGTTACAATCGTTGCCCTTTTTGAACACAACCCGCGCAAATCACGTAGATTCGCGCGGGTTGCATCGAAAAACTAAAGCCTCAACGCGTTGCGAACCATAGTCTTGCACAGTTCGGGATACGAAATGCCAACCGCGCGCGCCGCATCGGGCAGAAGCGAGGTGGGCGTCATGCCCGGCAGCGTGTTGGTCTCAAGCACCCAGAACGTCCCGTCCTCTTCGACCAGGAAGTCAGTGCGCGAAACGCCCATGCAGCCCAGCGCATGATGCGCGACCACAGCCTTCTCCTGCATGCGAGCAGCGAGCTCCTCATCAAGCTCGGCAGGGCACACGTGCTTCGAGCCGCCCGGAGCGTACTTGGACTCATAATCATAGAAGGAATTCTTCTGCGGGATGATCTCGATCACGGGGAAGGCACGCGCGTCCTCGTTGCCAAACACGGCGATGGTGAACTCGCGACCCGCCACGAACTTCTCGACAACCACGGTGTCATCATGCTCGAAAGCGCTCGCGACTCCCGGGGCAATCTCATCGGCCTTCTCGGCCATGTAGATGCCGATGGTGCTGCCCTCGTTTGCGGCCTTGATGACCACATGCTCGCCCATGGCTGCCACGATAGCGTCGACGTCGACCTCATCGCCCGCAACCAGCGTCACGGAAGGCGGCGTCGGCACGCCCGCGGCAACGTAAGTCTCCTTCGCCTTGGCCTTGTTCATGGCGAGCGCACTGGCAAGTACGCCCGAGCCCGTGTAAGGAAGCCCGATGAGCTCGAGGAAGCCCTGCAACACGCCGTCCTCGCCATAGCGGCCGTGCGTAACGAGGAACGCCACATCGAAACCGCCGTCGATCAGGGTTTTCAGGTCGTCCTTTTCCGCCGGATCGAGCATGGTCACCTGAAAGCCCTCGCTCTCAAGCGCCTCGAAAACGCCCTTGCCTGAAGTGAGCGAAACCTCACGTTCACCGCTGCGGCCACCGGCCAGCAATGCAACACGGTAATCTTTGGGATTAAAGTCCATCGGTACATCCCCTCATGTACGAGCGCGCACGCGCGCTGGGTCAAAACGATGAGGCTATTATACGCAATGAACCCACATGCGACGTCGGGCTACTGGGCAATCCATTCCGAGGCGAAGCGGCCCACCCAATGCGCAAGCGCACGGTCGGTCACCAGCGTCGCGGTCATGACCACAACGCAAGACGCCACGTACAGAATAAGCCCGCCCACGATAACCAGCAACCCAACAAGCGCAACGGCGATATCGGCATGGATGAACATGAAGGGCACCGACATGCCCATGCCCAAGAAGCCGCCAACGGCAGTTACCACGGCAACCGTCACACCGGCCACTATGACGGGCAACAGTGCCGCGGCCAAAAACGCTCCGGGGCTGCGCATGATGCCATTCCACACCGCTCCCAGCTCGAAGCCCGCACCGAAACGCTGTTTGATGCCCATACGCACGCAACACAAGCACGCGACGGCCGCCAAACCGGCCGCGAATACAGCGCCCGCAAGGGCACCGATGAGCGGCACGATAGCCAAGATGCCCGCGCCCAGGCTTCCGACCAATGAAAACACCAGGGTAATCACGAAAGCATAGAAGCCGATCTCGAAGTTAGCACCCGAGAAAATCTTCGCGGGCATGGGGCTTTTTCCTCCGAACGGAACCTCGCGCGACCAGTTAAGCGCATAACCCAAAGCGAAGAAATTCAGGATGGGCACGCATTGGATGATGCCCAGCAGCGCCGTACGTGAAAGCCAGTCCGGCGAGTCCTTCACGTCCTTCCAAGCTGCGGCAATGCAACCCTGCGCATATACGGGACCACCTGCATTCGACCGCGAGGCAGAGGTGAAATCGGGTTGAGGCTGCGGTTGGGACCAAGCGTTTGGCTGCTGCGGCTGAGCCCAAGCGCCCGACGTTCCCGGCTGCTGCGGCTGGGACCAAGCGTCCGACCCGCCCGGCTGCTGCTGCGGCTGCGGCTAGGCCTGACCACCCGTCGCGCCTGCCGCCACAAACGCACCGCACTGCGGGCAGAAGCTTGCATTTTCAGGGACATGCGAACCACAGGAAAGACAATTCATACTTGCGCTCCTTGATCAAGAGGGCGAAACACCGCCCCTTTCGTTTTCTTCATTCTACACGCCCGGCGCCATCAACCAACGCACCACACGCCGCTTAGCAGACAATGTCACGATCCCGACACACTTCCGCGACGCACACGCGCCGCTCAGGCGACCCTCAAGGCGCTCTCCGCACACCGAGCATCCCGCGCAATCAGGTAAGGTCGCCCGAACGGGCAAGGTCAACCGCATCGCCTGCTGCCTCCACGGGCACTCGAAAAATAGTCTGGAAGAAGTCCTTCGTGCGAGCTGCGGCCTCGCGCAGGCTGTACAAGTCCTGATTATCGTAGACGCCCTGATCGCTTGCCACTCCGCAGGCCTCCACGCCCAAGCCCTGAACGGCAAACAGCGCCCGGTACAGATGATAGGCCTGCGTGGTCACGATAACGCGCTTGCAGCCAAACACCTGCTTTACGCGATACATGCTCTCGTAAGTCGAATACCCCGCATGATCCTCATACACGTCGTCACTGGGAACGCCCAGCTCAACGCAGTAGCGCTTCATGGCTTCGCTTTCGTTGTAGTGCGACGTGCGATTGTCACCGCTCACGATAATGGCGCGGGCGGCACCCGCCTGATACAACGCCACCGCCGTCTCAAGACGATCCTTCAAGATGTCGGAAGGCGTGCCGTCCGGCAGCACCGAGGCCCCCAGGACAACCACGGCATCGGCGCCGTAATCCTCAAGGTCGGCGATCACGTGCACATCGTCGCGCGTGGTCAAAAGCGTGGCAGCGTTCGCCACGACAACCGCCGCCACCGGAACAAGCGCGCATGCTAGCAGCAAGCCCAGCAGGCACCTCGAAAACCTATGCTTCGCACGCTTCGCCACGCGCCCCCTTCCGTCGAAGCCCGCATCATACCACCGTGCGCGCGCATGGCCGAACGCCACATCCAAGCGCCACCAAAGAAGCAGAAAGCCCAAAACGAGCAGGGCCCCGCCATCGCGGGGCCCTGCGGCAGGTTATCCGTCATACGCCCCGGAGGGCGCGACGATTAGTGGTGGCAGGCGTGCTCCATGCCCATAACCGGCAGCTGACCAGCCGCGGCCATCTTCACGACTTCGCCCACGTTGGGGGTCTGGTTCTCGAACAGAACCGTAATGCCCGCGTCGGCAAAGCCCATCATCGGGCGCATTCCCATGCCCACGGCGACGATGGCGTCAACACCCGCATCGGCCAGAAGCTTCACGGGACGCAGGCAGCCGCCCTCTTCGTGAGGCGGGTTGTCGATGCAGCCGACGGCCTTGATCTCACCATCGACGATGTCAACGACGGTGAAAACGTCGCAACGCCCGAAATGGCCGCTGCGCTCGGAGTCCAAGCTGGCCTCGCCCATGGTGGGGACCGCAAGTTTCATGGTGGTCATACGAACCTCTTTTCTGAATGCCGCGCAACTGCCTTAGCTGCGCGAAAACGGGTATCACCCCATTCTAAGCACTTCCGACCGCCTCGTGTCAACCTCTTTTCGCACAACGCTCGCCGCGAGGACGCGCGAAGGCGTGACGAAACGACGGAGAGGTCCGATTAGGCTCTTGGATCCAGACAGCCGCCCTGCTACAGCGCGGCACAGAAGGCGTCGAGCAGCGTGATGGCGAAGTGCTGAGCCGACCTCTCGGCACCCGCGCTCTCCCACACCGTACCCGGAAGCTCAACCACCATGCGCGGAACCGGACGCTCGAAAGCCGCCTCGATGGCGGCAGAAAGCCTCAGAGGCAGCGTTTCCTCGGCGTCGTAGCTTACGTGCGGCACGTCGCCCTTAGCGGAATACGCACCTTGCGCATCGGGCGCCACCACATGCACGAGCAGCATGCCCTCATGCGGAGCGACGGAAAGCGACTCAGCGCTCACGATCTTCGAGGCCGGATTGGTGGCAAGCGCCAGGTTCGACATGCGCGACGCAACGCTGCGCGAGAACTCATCGGTGCCGAATAGGCACAGGGCATTACGTTCAAGCACGTCGGCCGCACGAGCGAAACCCAAGCTCACGGGTGCGTGCGAGCTTTCCTTGCCCTCCCACGAATGACGCAAGTTCCGAAGAGCAGCATAGGTATAGGCACCAGCAATACCATCGCTTGGCAGACCCATGTTCATCTGGAACTTACGCAACGCATTCTCGGTATGCGCACCGAAGATGGCGTCCTTCGAGCCGCGATGAAAGCCCAGCGCGCCCAGTACTTGCTGCAGCTCGAGCACGTCATGCCCATGGAAGTAGGGCATGCGCAGATACAGGGTGCGATCTCCCAAGCTGTACGTAGCGTCAACCAAGGCAGCCCACGTCTTTGCGTTCACCTCGCGCGAGGGGGGCAGGCCCACATTTGTGCAAAACGCCGCCAGCGCCTCGGCAGTCGCCTCGTCAAACTCGCCCGTCACCTGGCTTTCCGCCAAATTGCCGACCAACGCCAAACGGCTTTGAACGTCCTCGACAGCAGCTCCTTTGTCGTGCAGCTTGATGACGTCCATGGCTACTTCAGCCTGCTCACGAACCAGTCGGCCATGGAAAGCAGCAGATCGCGTGCCGCGCTCGGCTCGACCATCTCGAGCAGGCGGTTCTTCGCGATGGCGGTGAGGTTCTCGGCGAAGTTACGCGCGTATTCAATGGAGCCGCACTCCTCCATGATGGCCACGGCCTCGGCAAGCACTGCCGGATCCTTCTCCTTCGACGAGAGAATCTCAACCAGGCGATCGCTGTTGCAGGAGTTCTGCAGGGCGTGCACCACCACAAGCGTACGCTTGCCCTCGGTAATGTCGCTGCGGAAGTCCTTCTGCGTGCTTTCTTCCGAGCCAATGAGGTTGAGCAGGTCGTCCTGAATCTGGAAGGCAAGGCCAGTGTCAAGGCCGAAGTTGCGCAGCGCCTCGATCTGCGCCTCGCTCGCACCGCCCACGATAGCGCCAAGCGCCAGCGGCACCGCGCCGGAGTAGAAGGCGGTCTTGTGCGTGGCCATGACCAGATAGTCCTCGGGCGTGATGTCGTAGCGAGCATCGCGCGCCCAGCCAATGTCCATGGCCTGACCCTCGATAGTGCGCTGCGTCATGTCGATAAGCTCGGTGATGGCGCGTACCTTAACATCGTTGTCAAGCAGCGGGTCCTTGGCCACCGTGCCATTGACGAGCGAAAGGCCCAAGTCGCCCATGTTGATGGCAAGGCCCATGCCCTCGGCCAAATGCAGGCACGGCTCGCCGCGACGCAGCTCGGCCTCGTCGGCGATATCGTCGTGAATGAGGGCCGCCGTGTGGAAATGCTCGATGGCAGCGGCTACCGAAACGGCACGGCGCGCGTCGCCGCCCACCGCAATGCAGGAAGCGAAGCAGATAAGCGGACGATGGCGCTTACCGCCGTTTTTGCTGTACTCCACAAGCGGGGCGTACAGGTAACGGTCCATGTCAACATGCGACCCGCGCGGGATGAATTCGTTGACCAGATCGCCCACTTTCTCGGCATAGCTGTTCAAGTACTCTTCGAAGGTGATGGGCGTGCTTAGCGCGTCCGAGAGAAGCTCGTTGATGTAGTTCATGGGCACTTTCTGGTTGATGGGTTCACTGGAATTTGGCTGTCTCGCCGAATTCATGATCATACCACATTACCAAAGCCCGCCTGCCACCTTGCGCTCAAGGGCATGAATTTTATGCTACGATACTTAGGCACGAAGCCGTACGGGGGCGTGGCGGAATTGGCAGACGCAGCGGACTTAAAATCCGCCTCTTCGGAATGTGGGTTCGAGTCCCACCGCCCCTACCAGGTTTAGTCGAAACAACGAGTCCGATCCCGCTTGCATCGCAGTGAGAGGGACTCGAACCGATGAGGTGGAAAACCGTTAGGAATTCGCCCGAAGGCGCCCCACGCCGAGGGGTCGAGCGTTGCGCGCAGCGCGACGCGGGAGTCCCACCGCCCCTACCATTCTTGGCTGAGAAAACAAGCTTACAAACAGCAGATCAGCGGAGGGCAGACGTACGGGGCGCAACAGCAGCAGCACAGCGGATTAGGGCCGCAAAAGCCCGTCGAGAAGCCGCGGCTGGCACTTTCTTGCTCGTACGCAGCCGCGCGACGCGTGAACGCCTCTTGCGCGCGGCGATAATCCTGATTGCCCGGATCCATGTTGATGGCCCGCCCAATGTGGTCCTGCGCCTGCGCCGTCCGGCCAGCGCCGTTGCACGCCACGGCCGAAAGGTAGTACCAACGCGCATCGCGCGCCGAAGGCGGAATGACGTTCAGAATACCCAACGCAGCCTGGTAGTTCGCGGAATTGATGTAGAAGATAGCCTGTCGGATCTCGGCGGAATCGCCGGCGCTCGCCTCGGGGTGCACATTGCCAGCCGTCTGCCCCCAGTAATCCGATCCGAAGATGTCTTCCCAGTTGACCTCAACCCATTCGTAACGCGTATAGGGGCTTTGCCCCTGGCCGCCATAGCCAAACGGGTCTCCATAAGACACCGGCCCACCCGCATACGGGCCGCCATAGCCCTGCTGCGCCGCCCGACGCGCATCCTCGCGCGCGTATTTCTCAGGGTTCATGAGGCGGTCATACGCCTCGTTCACCTTGTTCATGCGCTCGACAGCGCCCGGATCATCGGGATTAAGATCAGGGTGGTTCTCGCGCGCCTTCTTACGGTACGCCTTCTTGATCTCATCCTGGGAGGCTTCGGGGCTTATGCCAAGGATATCGTAGGGACTTTCGGCCATGTGCTTCTTTCTGTTCGGAGCGCCCGATGCGGCGCGATTCGCCCATTGTACGCAAGCGAGTAGCCCCGAAGCGCAACGGTAAGCAAAATGCTTCAAAAAGCCTCATCCTCACAGAACACGCGGGCGAGCGCGCCCTCGGCATGACCGCGGAATGATATGATACCCGCAAGTCTTCCACACGCGAAAGGAACCCCCATGCTGCAAGGCGACAAGATTTGGATCGGCCAGGGCGACAACCCTTGCTACCTCCTGCTCAATCAGGCAAACCGTCACGGCCTCATCACCGGCGCTTCGGGCACAGGCAAAACCGTCACCCTGAAGGTGCTGGCCGAAGGTTTTTCGCAGGCGGGCGTCCCCGTGTTCATGGCCGACGTGAAAGGCGACGTCACCGGCATGTGCCAAGCGGGCGACGACACCGAAAACATCGCCAAGCGCGTGGTGAGGTTCGGCATCGAGAACTGGAGCCTGCGCGGCTGCCCCACGCGTCTGTGGGACATGACGGACGGCACCGGCATTCCCGTGCGCATCACCGTCTCCGATATGGGCCCCACCCTGCTCTCGCGCCTGCTCGGCCTCACCGAAGTGCAAGAAGGCGTGCTCAACATCGTCTTCCGCGTAGCCGATGATGCGGGCATGCTGCTCATCGACCTCAAGGACCTGCGTGCCATGCTCAACTACGTCGGCGAGCATGCCAAAGAATACGAGATGGAGTACGGCCGCGTCTCCTCGCAGTCCGTCGGCGCCATCCTGCGCGCGCTCATCGCGGTGGAAGATCAAGGCGGCGACATCTTCTTCGGCGAACCCGCCCTCGAGCTTTCCGACTGGTTCGCCTGCGCGCCCAGCGGCGAAGGCTACGTGAACATCCTCAATGCCGCGAAGCTCATCAACAGCCCGCAGGTCTACGCCATGTTCCTGCTGTGGATGCTCTCCGAGCTGTTCGAGACCCTACCCGAGGCGGGTGACCTCGACAAACCCAAGTTCGTCTTCTTCTTTGACGAGGCGCACCTGCTGTTCAACGACATGCCGAAAGACCTGCTTGACAAGATCATCCAAGTCGTGAAGCTCATTCGCTCGAAGGCCGTTGGCGTGTACTTCATCACCCAGTCGCCCTCCGACATCCCCGACGAGGTGCTCGCGCAGCTGTCCAACCGCATCCAGCACGGCCTGCGCGCCTATACGCCCGCCGAGCAGAAGGCGGTGCGCGCAGCCGCTGCATCCTTCCGCGAGAACCCGACCTTCGACGCCGAGGCCGCCCTGCAGGAAGTAGGCACCGGCGAGGCCCTCGTGTCGCTTCTGAACGAAAACGGCCAGCCCAGCATCGTGGAACGCGCGAAGATCCTGCCGCCGCAGTGCCTCATGGCGCAGGCATCCGATGCCAGCATCGCCACCGTGCTCGAAGCGCAGATGACCCTCATGGAGAAGTACGGTACCGCCATCGATCGCGAGAGCGCCTACGAGATGATCGCCGAAGCGCGCGAGCTTTCCGCCGAGGAGGCACGCCTGGCCGCCGAGCGCGCCCAGCTTGAGAAGGAGCGCGCCGAATTCGAGGCCATGAAGGCGAAGGAGGAGGCCAAGGCGCAGAAGGAAGCCGAGAAGGCGGCGGAAAAGGCCGAGCGCGAAGCACAGAAGGCCGCCGAAAAGGCCGAGCGCGAAGCCGAGCGTGCGCGCATTGCCGCCGAGAAGGAAGCGGCCAAAGAGGAGGAGCGCCGCTACAAGGAGGAGCAGAAGAAAAAGGACCAGCTGTCCAAGACCGCCAGCTCCATCATCGGCCAGATCGGCCGCGAGGCCAGTCGCCAGATCATCCGCGGCCTCTTCGGCTCGCTGAAGAAGTAATTTACGAAAAAAGCGCCCGCAGGCGCCCGAAAGGGGTCGGGGGATTGCGGGCGCATGC
>JAFSHA010000002.1 GCA_017440565.1 Eggerthellaceae bacterium
AGGTTGTCACTCAGGCAACCATCGGGTCGTTCCGCCCTCGCTTCGAGGCGTTATACAATCGCGCTAGGGCACGCCGGCGGGGGTTGAGCCGACGTTTCGCCCAGGGTAAAGCAGAGGAAAACTTAAGAGGAGGAAAACATGGCTGTGAAGCAGGTTCGCAGCGCATGCGTGTCCTGCCACGCGCGTTGCGGCGTCATCGTCACCGTAGACGGCGACAAGATCCTCAAGATCGAAGGCGACGCTGAGAACCCGAAGTCCCGCGGCGCCATCTGCGCGACGGGCATGTCCCAGCGCGAGATCCACGAGGATTTGGAGAACCGCATCCTGTACCCCATGAAGCGCGTCGGGCTGCGTGGCTCGGGCGAGTGGGAGCGCATCACATGGGACGAGGCCATGGACACCATCGCCTCCGAGTGCCTGCGCATCAAGGAGGAGTACGGCCCCGAGGCCATCATCACCGGTCAGGGAACGGGCCGCACCTCGAACCACTGGCACTGCCGCTTGAACTCCTCGCTTGGGCTCGAGGGCTGGTCTATGGCGCCCACGCACGTGTGCCTCATGCCGCACATCCTGCCCAACGCCTTCACGCTCGGTCTGTTCAACACCGGCATGGGCGACTTGCTCAACGCTGGGTCCATTGTGGTCTGGGGCTACAACCCCGCCATGATGCGCTCGGTGACCAAGGCCATCTACGCCTCTATGGACCGCGGCTGCAAGCTCATCAGCATCGACCCGCGCTTCACCGACCTTGCCAAGGTGGCCGACTGCACGCTGCAGCTGCGCCCCGGCACCGACGGAGCGCTCGCGCTTGCCTTCATGCACGAGATCATCAAGAACGAATGGTACGACAAGGAGTTCGTCGAGAAGTGGGGCTATGGCTTCGAGGAGCTTGCCGAGCGCGTGGCCGAGTGGACCCCCGAGCGCGCGGCTGAGATATGCTGGCTTGACGCCGACGACATTCGCGAGGGCGCGCGCCTCATCGGCACGTCCGGCCCCTCCGCTTTCGCCATCTTCACCGGCCCCGCCTGCATGCACACCAACGCCATCCAGGCCGGCCGCGCCATCGCGTGCCTTCAGGGCCTGCTCGGCTACATCGACGTGCCCGGCGGCGTGAAGGTGCCGCTGGCCTTCGACAAGATGCTCGACAACAAGATCACGCTGTGGGATCCGGCGAAGAATCCGGGACGCCCCGACCTGTTCACCTTCGGCGGCGAGAAGCATCCGCTGTACAAGGCGTTCGGCCGCTCCAACGACCCGCATTCGGTGTTTGAGGCCATCATCACCGGCGAGCCGCGTCCCGTGAAGGCCTTCATCGGCATCGCGAGCGACCCCATCATGTGCTACGAGGACGCCCACTTCACGCGCAAGGCGCTCACGAGTCCCAACCTGGACCTCGTGGTCATCAAGGACTTCTACATGTCGCCGACCGCCCAGCTGGCCGACATCGTCCTTCCCACCGCCGACTGGTCCGAGCGCGACACCTGGGACGAGGAGATGGACGGCAACATGATCATCTCCGTGCAGAAGGCCGTCGAGGCACCGGGCGAGTGCTGGGACGACTGGAAGTTCTTCCTCGAGTGGGGCAAGCGCATCGACCCCGAGAACTGGCCGTGGGCCGACGAGAAGGAAATGGTCCTCTGGCGCGTGAACGAGCTGTACGGCATGGACATCCCCGACTGGGAGACCTTCGTTTCCACGCCGTTCTACTCCACCGAGCCCGGCGGCAAGAAGGGCGAGATCGTCTACAAGAAGTACGAGAAGGGCATGCAGCGCCCCGACGGCCAGCCCGGCTTCCCCACGGCTTCCGGCAAGATCGAGTTCCTCTGCCCGACCATGGCTGCCTTTGGCTACGACCCGCTGCCCGACTACGTCGAGCCTGCCGAATCTCCCGTCAGCCAACCCGAACTGGCCGAGGAGTTCCCGCTGGTCCTCACCACGGGCTTCCGCCTGTACTCCTTCTTCCATTCCGCGTGGACGAACGTCCCCATGCAGCGCAAGTTCTATCCCGAGCCGTTCGCACTTGTGAACCCCAAGGATGCAAAGAAATACGGCGTCACCGACGGCGAGTGGATGACCATTTCCTCGCCGCGCGGCAAGATTATCTCGAAGGCTCGTGTGACATACGAGATCCGCGAGGGCGTCATCGCATGCCCGCGCCCCGGTTGGCGTGACGCATGCCCCGAGCTTGATCTGCCCGGATACGGTTGGGAGAAGGCGAACCCGAACATCCTCGTGCCGTCCGAGCCTGCCGAGCCGGGCTTCGGCGCGACGGCAATGAGGTCCTCGCTGTGCAAGATCGAAGCTGGAAGGGGAGATCTGTAATGAAGCAGAAAGTGAATGCCGGCGGCTTCGCCATGCTGGTTGACCTCGATGCCTGCACCGGCTGCTATGGCTGCGAGGCCGCCTGCCGCGAGACGCACCGCTATGGGTATGACGAGGACTGGATGCGCGTGATTCGCCGCGACCCGTTCTACGTGGACGGCAAGCTGCGTCAGTATCACATGGTGGCGCCCGTGCTCGATAAGTGCGCAGCCTGCTATGCTGCTGATCCGAATCCGCTTTGCGCTACTGGCTGCCCTGCGGCCGCGCTCGTGGTCGGCCCGATCGAGCAAGTGCTGAAGCAGGTTCCCGGCCGTCACGTGGCGGTTTTCACCGCATAAGTTATGTGCAATTTCGGTCTCGAGATGAGCTTTGCTGGTCTCGAGGCCTTCAAGAATCATACGGTTCTGCGGCTTCGAGCTTGAAGTGACGCCCTTTTGGGACGCCTGTGGGACGAATCGAAGGGCTTTGCCTGCCAGTTCCCTCGTCTCGAGCCCTGTTTTGCACACAACTTCCTCGATTGCAATCCTGAAAGCAAGAAGGCCGCCTCGAGGGGCGGCCTTCTTGTAGTTGATGCGGGAACTCGCTACTGAGCGGGCTTCATAAGCACGTTGGTGCGAGAGAACGGGACGATCTCTTCGGCGATGCGGTCGAAGCAGTCGAGAATCTGGATGTTTTGCGGGCAGGCTTCCTCGCAGGCGCCGCAGCGGATGCACTCGTTGGGCAACTTCTTGCCGCCATTGAAGCGCACCACGAAGCCAAGCTGGTAGTTTGCCTTGTACGGATCTTCGAAGTTGATGAGGTAGTTGAGGGCAGTGAGCGAGCCGGAAATGCCAATACCCTCGGGGCACACCTTCGCGCAGTAGTCACAGCCGGTGCAGGGGATGGTCTTGTCGGACTTCATGGCTTCGATGATGCGGTCGAAAGCCGCGCGCTCGGCATCGGTGAAGGGCTTGAAGTCCTTGAAGGCGCGGCAGTTGTCTTCAACCTGCTCGACGGTGTTCATGCCGGAAAGCGTGCAGAAGACACCCGGTGCGTTCGCGGCGAAACGCAGCGCGGCGGTGGCGTAGGAATCTTCCGGGAACTCGGCGTCGATGATGTCTTTCACGGCCTTCGGCGGATCGGCGAGAAGGCCGCCCTTGACCGGCTCCATGGTGACCACGGGAATGTTGTGCTTTGCGGCAACTTCGATGCACTCACGCTCACGGAAAGAGGGGTTCTCCCAGTCGGCGTAATTAACCTGCAGCTGAATGAGCTCGGCGTCGGGGTACCACGCGATGAACTCCTCAAGCTCCTCAGGCGTGCAATGGGCTGAGTATCCAATGTGCTTTGCCAGGCCGCGCTCCTTGACCGATTTCATGAACTCCCAAACCTCGTGCTTGCGGAAGGCTGCGGTGCGGTTTCCGCCAAGGTTGTGCATGAGGTAGACGTCGACGTAATCAACGCCGAGGTTCTCGAGAGATTCCTGCAGCTGTTTCTCCAGGTCCTCACGACCGTTGGTGGCGTAGGCGCCCCAGGCTACGCACTTGGTGGCGATGAAGTAGGAGTCGCGTGGATGGCGCTCGACCAGCGCCTTGCGAAGTGCGACTTCGCTGTTGGGGTACGCCCAAGCGGTGTCAAAGTAGTTGCCGCCGGCAGCCAGATAAGTGTCAACCATTTGGGCAGTGTATTCGATATCGATCTCGTTGGTCTCACGGCCGGTGAAGCGCATGCAGCCAAAGCCAAGCGGGCTGATTTTGCTTACGTCAAACGTCATAATATCCTCCTAGAATGACGGCTCTCCTCGCATGCCATAGATTAGCAGATAGCAAGCGCTTACGTTGCGCACAACTGAAGAAAGAGACGCAGCGCACGCGCGCGCGATGTCTCCTGAATTGCCATCGAAAGTGGGACGCAGAGCCGGGATCCCTGTCCCATTAAAGCCAGAACTCTGAAGGTCGTCAGACCTCCAATTTGAGGGTTGAGCCCTCGCGCGTTCGCGTAACAACTATCTTTCGATCGATGGCGGCTTTCAAGTCGTCTACGTGGCTGATGATGCCGATGAGCTTGTCGTCCCCGGTGAGGGTGGAGAGCATTCGCATGGCGGCCTGAAGACTCTCTTCGTCGAGCGATCCGAATCCTTCGTCGATGAACATGGTTTCAAGCTGAACGCCGCCGGCGTATCGTTGCACGACATCGGAGAGTCCAAGCGCGAGGGAAAGCGATGCTTGGAAAGACTCGCCGCCTGAAAGCGATTTCGCTGTGCGCGCTTTTCCCGTGTAGTGGTCAAGAACGTCGAGCTCTAGGCCTGATCGGGTGCGTAAATCGCCCGCTTCGGAGCTTCTTACAAGCTCGTAGCGACCTGCGGTTGCCATGCCGAGGCGTTCGTTGGCTGCTTCGATTATGAGATCAAGATACTTAGCTTGCACATAGGCCTCAAAGCTTATGCGCTCCTTGCCCTTGAGCTTACCGGCTGCTGTGTCGGCAAGCGTGCTGACTTGCGCGTATTTCTCGATAATGACTTTGCTTTGGCTTGCAACCTTCGCGAGCCTCTGCTCGATGCTTTCGTTTCTGGCGATCCGTCCGGTTATTGCGTTTCGTTTAACTGAGAGGTCGTCAAGGACGCGCTCGACTTTGTCTATGAGCTCTTGCAGGCCCTCCTCGTTATTCTCTTCCGCTTCGGAAAGTTGCGACTCGAGTGTTTCGAGTTTCCCTTTGATGAGCGCATGCTTTTCCTTGGCATCACGCAGATTGGTTTCTGCAGTATTGAACTCTTCCGTAAGGTTCGCGAGTTGCAGCTCCATTTCTGACAGGCACGACTGTGCTGCGGCGAGGCTTGGGTGCTCAAGGTCATCGCTTAGGGTCATTAGCGTAGACTTGGCGGCTTCGAGTGCGCTTTTACCCTGATGAAAGCGTAGGTTCGCATCGTCTACAAATACGAGGCCCTGCGCTCGGCGTTTTTCCTGCGTTTCTATTTCCCGCTTCGCACCTTCAAGCTTCTGGCGGTCGGAACGCGCCTTCGAGAGTTCTGCTTCAGCTTGCGAGAGTTGTTCGCCCGCCGCTGCTAGGCGTTTTTCGAGTGCAGATCGAAGGGGGGCGGCGTCTGCGCGAAGCCCGAGCGACGAGGCGAAGCGGGAAAGCTCGTCAACGCAGCTTTCGAGATGGGCTTTTGACTGAGCGCATGCTTCGGAGGCTTTTTCGGCTTTCCTGCTGCTCGCTTCGGCTGCCTCACGCGCCTTGTCGACTTCGACTTTAGATGGGGTATCCAGCGAGAGTTGGGCGGGTGCGGGGTGGTCTGTTGATCCGCAGACGGGGCAGGGGCTTTCGGCTTGTAGGGTTTGCGCAAGAAAACCAGCCTGACCGTCGAGGTAGGCCTGCTGCATGGCGTGGGCTGCCTGGTTATCGAGGTCGGCAGCCGTTCTGAGCTTGGCGTAGTTGCCCTGCTCTCTTTCAAGCGAACTGCGCGCATCCTTGATGCGAGACTCGAGGGTTTTGAAATTCGTCAGCGCGCTATTTGCCTCCTGTGCAGCCGCCTCGCACTGCTGGCGATGCCCTTCGCATCGCGCCATGCGCTCCGGGGCGTCCGAATATTCGCTCGCAACCGCATTCGCCTGGGCGATCTTGGCTTCGATTTGCTCGAACGCGCGCCTTGCCTTCGCGAGATCTTCCTCCGCCTTCGCTACCTTCGTTTTGCACTTGGCTTCTTCCTCAAGGGCTTTAGCGAGTTTTTCGTAACGAGGAAGCTCTGCGCGTTTAGATGCTACGGCTTTTTCAAGCTTGGTTCGTTCAGGGGCGCGGGCAAGCTGGGCGTCATGAGCCTTCGATGCCTCCTTGAGTGCAATCTTTTGCTTCTCAAGCGATTCCCGTGCTGAAGCAAGCTCTGATTTGAGTTTCGCAACGCGTTGTGCTTCTGCGAACTCCTTCTTCAGGGCATCCCTACGTTCGTGAGCCGTCACGGTTTTGTCTTCAATGACCTCGCGTGTTTTTTCGTCGGCTTCGAGTTGCGTTATAACTGCCAGATCAAGCCAGTCAAGCGACATTCGCCCCTCGCGTAGCAAGGAAAGACGCTCAAGTGAAAGGTCACTTGCGTCCCCGAGGTCGGCTTGCTCGGCGAGCGCGTTCGTTTCGGCTACGAGGGCGTCGTGCTTTGCCTTGAGCTCTCGCGCTTGGCTTTCAAGCAGCGTTTGGAATCGATCGTACACGCCGGTATCAAACAGCTTTCGGAAAATGGCGCCGCGCTCCTTGCTGTTCGACATCAGGAGCTTGCGAAACTCCCCTTGAGCAATCATGGCGATTTGGGAAAACTGGTTGCGATCGATTCCCAAAAGCTCCGTTATGGCTTCGGTGGCTTCTTTGTATTTCGTGATAGGCGGCAGTTCGGGGCGCACGAACTCTGCCGTTGGTTGTGCGGTTGTCGTTCCCGTGCCGCGCTGCTTCGGGCGTTCGTACTGTGGCGTACGCCTGATGCGATATTCTTCTCCTCTGAAAGCGAAGGTGAGCTCGACATACGATTCGGCTTTTGGGTCGGCGAAGTCGCTGCGTAGGCTTTTTGCCTCGCGGTATTCGCCTGAAGGTTCGCCGTACAGGGCGAATGCGATGGCGTCGAAAATGGTGGTTTTACCCGCACCCGTGTCTCCGCATATGAGGTAAAGCCCGCTTTCGCCCAGTTCGGCTAAGGGAACTTCGACTACGCCTGCGTAAGGCCCAAATGCGCTCATAGTTAAATGCAGAGGTCTCACAGGGCTACTCCTTTCACGGTGGAGCAAGCTTCCTCGACGGCGCTTCTTACCAGTTTGGTCTGCTCTTCGTTGAGGCTGGTACCGTTTTGCTCTTCGTAGAACTTCTCGAAAAGTTGGAACGGGTCGAGCTCCTGAAGCGCCTCGGCGTGGGGCGAGACGCTTGATACGTGACGGGTGCGCGCGTTGTCGTAGTCGATGGCCATGACGTTGGGGTAGGCCGATCGAACGCGCGCGAGGGCGTTTATGGCTGGCTCTTCGTCGGTGAGTATGACGTGGACGAAGTCCTGCTTGTTTGACTGCTCGAGAACTTCGGGGGCGAGTATGGCCTCGAGGGGCCCTTTGATTTCGCGCATATCGCGCATGGGGGATATGGGAACAAGCTCATATGTAATGTCCCCTTTGGCGCCCAGGTCTACCACGCAAGCGCTTTTGGGGTAGTTGATTTCTGAGAACGAGTATTTAAGCAGCGAGCCCGCGTAGCGCACTTCGTCGCGGCCGATACGTTGAGGGCGGTGAACGTGCCCGAGGGCAACGTAGTCAAACGCATCGAAGGCGCTGACGTCGACGTTATCGATACCTCCGAGCGAAAGCTCCGAGTCAGTGACCTCAGGCGTTGCTGACCCCGCTGTTACAAACTGGTGGGCTACGAGCACGTTTCTCTGAGAGGTGTTTATCTGACAATTTGACAAAGCGGCTCGAATGGCAGAGGTGTAATCCTGGCCGATTTCCTCATCGGGAAAGTGCGGGCGTACGTGAGCCGGCTTGAGGAAGGGCATGAGCCAGAAGGTGATAGGGCCGTGCTCGTCGGCAAGGCGCACGCGGCTCAATTCCCCCTCGTAGATGGCGGGGAAGTGAACGCCGTGCGATGCGAGCAGTTCCGAGGCGTAGGCTATGCGTTCTGCCGAGTCGTGATTTCCGGGAACGGCGAGTATGGTCAGCCCTTCGTTTGACGCTTCGGTGATAAACCAGTCAACAAGGGAAACCGCTTCTGCGGAAGGGACGGTTTTGTCGTAGATGTCGCCGGCGAGGACGAGAGCGGAAGCGTTACGCTCTTTGCAAATGCTAAGAACGCGTTCGAGGGCAAAGCGCTGGTCATCTAGCAGCGAATAGCCCGATACGATTTTCCCGATATGCAAGTCAGCTATATGAACAAACCTCACGGAAAGCCCCCTTACTCATATTGAGCGACTATCTGCCGGAGATAGTCGGCGTAAGCGTTTCCAAGGCGTGCGGGCGCTTCCACTTTGACGGCGGTTCCAAACTGCGCAAGCCAACCGAAAAGCGTCGGGCTTTCCATGACGCGCACGTGCACGCGGGCGCGTCCTTCGCAGGGAGTTCCCAGCTTTGCGTCTTTCCCGAAGCGGTCGATGATGCCGTTCATGGCGCTTTCCTCAACCAGCAGCGTTACGCTTGTCATGTCCCCTTGGTACATGCCGAACGCGCATTTTCGAAACGCTTCGACATCGAAGTTGGATATGGCTTCGTTGGTGGTTGCGGGCTCTTCGATTATCTCGATTTCAAGCATGCGATCGACGCGGTAGGTGGTGAAGTCGGCGTACTTGTCGTTGTAGGTAATAAGGTAGTAGTAGCCCTCGGCATACACCAAATGCAGGGGGGTTTCAACGTACTGCCTTCCGTCGCGCTGCATTTTGCGGCGTTTCTCGAGGTCGTATTTGTAGTACCAAAAACTGATTTTGCGCTTTTCCCTCATGGCGTGGTGAATGGCGTCGACGTTGGCGAATGCGCTTTCATTTTGCGTCGAGACGCGACCTTCGACGTGAACGCGTTTGGAGAGGCTTTTGACCTGGTGTCTTGAGGCCATCTTCTTAAGGGAGCGAACCAGGGCGTCGGATTTAGATTGAGTGAGGAAGCGCGAGCCCTGCACCGCGTCAACGAGCAGCAGCAGTTCGGGAAGGGAGAACTGCCTTTCGGCCAACCCGTACTCAACAGGGCGGCGGTTGTACTTCTGCGCCTGTATTCCGAAGGTGCGCAGCACCTCGAGATCACGGTAAATGGCCTTGCGCTCGGCGGGAATGCCTTCGGCGGAAAGGCGCTCGATGATTTGCGGCATGGTGAGGCCGTGGTCTTCGTCTGTTTCGAGGTAGAGCATCCTTAAAAGATGGAGCAAGCGCATTTTTCCGGGTTCGACGACCATGATTTCCCCTTGTTCGCTTCGGTTTCGAGATAGATGAATTATGCATCAAAAATAATCTCTTGGTGTACCACATGAGGTACTCGCAAAATTTTCTTTCAGCGTATCATTCCCTCATCGAATTCACCAGAAACGCAGCAGGAGGAAACATGGCCGGCAAACCCGTATGTCTTATTGAAAGCACCGCCGTTGCGGGAACTCATCACGTGGCGCGCATTCGCATGCTTGCGGATTCCCTGAAAGCAGGTGAGCCCTTGCTGCTCAAGCGTGATGCCCGAAACCCCTATGACCTCCATTCGGTCGAGGTACTTGATCGGGGGAAGCGTCATTTGGGGTATCTGAACTGCGAATACAACGAAATAGTATCGCGCCTTATAGACGGAGGGCGCAAGGTGGTCGGGTTGGTCAACTGCGTTTCCGAAGTTGGCGGCTGGGTTAAAATCGATATGGCGGTGATGCTCAATGACTAGGCAGTTTGCGGCTGTTGGCGTTGGCGCGCGTACCGCCAACCTGATTTTCGGTTCTCCCAGCGTCATGCGCGCAAATGGGTTTCGCGAGGTAAGCAGCGTTCCCGCTGCGTTTAGGGGTCGTTTGTGGTCTAAGCGCCGCGCGGGCACCCCCGTGTTTGCGGTTGATCATCCGGTATCGGGCGAGGCGTCGCTTCCGCGCATTTGGGTAACCGAGCCTGCTTACGATCAGCGTTCGGGTCGTATTGAGGGTCGTGAGTTTACCTGCTGCTACCCCAACGGCGCCGATGCTGACGGGCGCAAGGCATTGCGGCTGGCGCAGGCGTACTTCGCAGAAGGGCTTACGTATTCTTCCGCCTGTGATTCCGAAGTAAGGCGCGATTGCTTTCGAGCTGCGGAAATACTGTATCTACACGCCGCCTCGCGAGGAAGCGTCGAGGCTTCGGTGAAGCTAGGGGCCATATATGATGCAAACTTGTGTGAAGGGTTGTATTGGGCTTGGGAAGTCCCGGCGGCTCAGGAATGTCGCATGGGAAGCCTGCCCTTGCATGCACTGGCCTTCGAACGATACTCCTTCGCTGCCGTTCGCGGAAACGCTGAAGCCTGCTGGCTTCTGGGGGACATGGTTCTAGTGGGCAGGGGCTGTGTAAGCAGTCCGCAAAAGGCCCTTGCCCTCTATCAGCGTTCATATGAAATCGCAATTAAGCTTGGTGACAGGGAAAGTGAGGGTAACGCGGCGCTGAGGTTGGGGCGTATGGCCGAATCGGGCTTGCTGGAATGCTGCAACCTCAAACAGGCTCTCGCTTGGTACCGCCTGTCGCTTGAGGCTCTCGACCACGTGCTTGCAGGTGGGGCTTGGCATTATAAACGAGCTTGGCACGAGGCTAAAACGGCTGTAGCACGCATGCGCCAAGAGCTGTGTGGCTCCTATTAACCGCAATAAGGCACGGAATCCGCGCTCATCCAGTATAATTAAGCTTTTGAGATACGAATTGCCCGGTTGACCGGTTCATGGGAGAGGGGGAGGCCATGCGCTTGCTTATAGTCGAAGATGAGGAGAACATCAGCTCTTACCTGAAAGCCAGCCTTAAGGCAGAGGGCTTCGACGTTGACGTCGCATCCGATGGCATAACGGGCCTGAACCTCGCGCTCTCGAATCGCTACGATGCCATCACGCTTGACATCATGCTTCCCGGCATGAACGGCTACAAGGTGTGCCACGAAATTCGCCAGGCGGGTCTTGAGACTCCCATTCTCATGCTCACGGCGAAGAACGGCGAGTACGATGAAGCCGACGCCTTTGAAATTGGCGCCGACGATTTCCTGCGAAAGCCGTTTTCCCTTGTCGTCCTTACCGCGCGTTTGCGTTCCCTGCTGCGTCGCAAAGGACAGCAGAGAAGCCGCCTCATTGAAATTGCGGGTATCGAGCTTGATCCGTCGAGGCGTACCGTTAAGCGCATGGGGCAGCCTATCGAGCTAACGCCGCGCGAGTTTTCCCTACTTGAGTACCTCATGCACAATCAGGGCCAGGTTCTCACCAAAGCTGCTATTTTGGGGCATGTTTGGGATTCCGGCTTCATGGGCGACGAAAACGTTGTCGAGGTCTACATCGGCTACCTGCGCAAGAAGGTTGATGCGCCTTTCGGCCGCAAGTCCATCCGAACCGTTCGCGGCGTCGGCTACAAGATAATTGATGAGGAAGCATGATGTTAAAGAGAAAGCCTCGCAGCATTCGAAGCAAGATCACCATTGCCGCCACTTCGGTCTCTGCGCTGGCCATGGTGCTCATTCTCTCGGTTACGGCTTTCGCCACCCAGGTCATCATGACCCAGTCCATTACGAATACGCTTAACAGCCACCTCGATATCATTCAGAACGAACTCGAATCGGGAAACACCAACATTTCCATTCAAGGATCAGGTGCCGAGCTTATCCAGGTCATCGACTCTGAGGGCTCGGTCATCGCCTCAAGCACGTGGGCCGAGGGGCTGCAGCCTATCAGTCCGGGCGGCCTTGCTCCGGGGGAGAATCGGGAGCAGGAGTCGGATGCTGGCGAAGACCCCTTAGCCGGGACTGAAAACCCCAATCAGCAGCCAAATGGCGGCGAGGGGCCTACGCCCGGTCCTAGCGGCGACTCTTCCCTGGGCGATGTCGGCTCCATCGACGAAACCCGTGATGATCAGCTAGACGATGTCGGTTCGTTTAACGAGCAGGGCGATTCCGAGCTGGGTGATGTCGGCTCGTTCAACGAAGAGGGCGACACCGAGCTGGGCGACGTCGGTGCATTTGAAGACGAGCCACTTCTCAATGGCGGCGATAGCCAGGATGGTGCCGAGGGCGGCCAGGGCGCGTCTTCTGGCCAGGCGCCATCCGATGGGGACGATATCCTCAGCATCGAAGCCGAGGGCGATGATTCCCCCAATCCTGTTGACGTGGTCCTCACCGACGAAGGCGACGAGATGGGCCTTTTAGGAGCTGTCGGAGCTCTCTTGGGTTTCGAGTCGCAGCCTGCCCATGCAACGCAGCCCTCGGGTCAGTCTTCAGCGCCTACCTCCATCAACACCTCCATTCTCGGCCAGAACGGGCCCTACCTTACGCTCGAGCGCGGTATCGACACGCCTGATGGCGCCGTTACGTTGGCGGCCATGACGTCTCTTTCCCAGGCTAACGAAGCTGCGCGTATCGTCGCGCTTATTCTCGGATCCATCACGCTTCTTTCGCTCGTTGGCATTGGCTGCGCTTCGTGGCTTTTGGCCGCGAAAACGCTTCAGCCGGTCGAGGAGATGCGCTTGCAGGTAGACGCCATCGGTGCGGGCGACTTGAGCGCGCGTATCCCCGTTCCTGAAAACGATGCCGACCTTTCCAAGCTTGCGCAAACCTTCAACCGTATGCTCTCACGCGTCGAAGCTGCCATGCTTGAGCAAAAGCGCTTCATATCGGACGCCTCCCACGAGCTGAAGAGTCCGGTTGCGGCGACGCGCATCATGCTCGATGCGGCAAAAGAACATCCCGAGGCTATCAAATCGTCCAAGCTCACCGAAGACTTGCGAGCCGAGAATGAGCGCATGGGTGGTATCGTGGGTAACCTGCTTCTGCTTGCCCAGCAAGACGAGGGCATGCCGCGCATCGAAAAGCACCCCATCGACCTCATGGACTTGCTGTTCGAGGAGGCTTCTTCGCTGAAGGCGCGTTCCAGCGTCCATGTTGATGCAAGCGGCGTTCATCCCGTGGTGTGCAACGCCGATTCATCGGCCATTCGCCATGCCGTCCGCAACTTGGTCGACAATGCCGCGAAGTATGCAACCAGCACCGTGAAAATATCTTGCTATGGCAAGGGGGACTGGGTGCGTATTGTGGTAAGTGACGACGGTCCGGGCATTCCTCCGGCTGATCGCGAGCGTGTATTCGACCGCTTCGTCCGCCTTGAAGAAGGCCGTAGTCGCAAGAAGGGTAGCACTGGTTTGGGCCTTTCGGTCGTTAAGACCATTGCCGAGCAACATGGCGGCACGGCAAAGTTTGTCGATGGCGAGATCGGCGGTGCCACGGCGGTGCTCACCATCCGCGCATAAAGTCATTTCGTTATTTCGGAAAGGGAGTACAGTGCCCGAGCCTGCAAGTCAACCTATGAGCGTGGCAGCTCAGGCGCTGAAGTCATTTTTCGGCTACGATGCCTTTAGGCCTGGTCAGAACCAGCTTGTCGAGGCGGTTCTTTCGGGACGCGACGCCTTGGGCGTCATGCCTACCGGTGCGGGGAAGTCTATCTGTTATCAGGTTCCTGCGCTCGTCAAGCCGGGCTTGGCGCTGGTTATAAGCCCCCTAGTCTCCCTCATGGATGATCAGGTGCGAGCCCTTAAAGAGGCGGGCGTACGCGGGTCTTACGTAAACTCGACGCTCAGCGCGCGTCAGCAGGCCATAGTGTTTGAGCGAGCCCTGGCGGGTGAATACGACATCATGTATGTGGCGCCCGAGCGCCTCGATACCCCCTCTTTCGCCGAGTTCGCTTGCCGTGTACCCTTGAGCTTGGTTGCCGTCGACGAGGCTCATTGCGTTTCTCAGTGGGGGCAGGATTTTCGCCCCTCGTATCTGCGCATCGGCGCTTTTCTTGCCTCGCTTCCCGCGCGGCCGCCTGTCATTGCCCTTACGGCGACAGCTACCTCGCGTGTTCGCGAGGACATTGCGCGATTGCTTGGGCTCGTTGACCCCATGGTGCTGGTGACGGGCTTCGACCGCCCCAACTTGCGCTATTCGGTTGAGCGCCTCGAGCCTAAGCGCAAGTTCGCCCGCATCGTAAGCTATTTGCGCGATCACCCGGGTGATTCGGGCATCGTATACTGCTCGACGCGCAAGGACGTCGAGAAGCTCCACGAACAGCTTGCGCTCGAGGGCGTTTCCGTAACACGCTACCATGCGGGG
>JAFSHA010000155.1 GCA_017440565.1 Eggerthellaceae bacterium
ACCGCTAAAACGACTCTTCGCGTTACATGGAGGGCTTTTTTGGCCATTTTGGCGTTACATGGAGGCATTAATTGGCCATGAGCTTTTCGGAGCCTTTTGGGCAAAAACTTCCCCTTCCGGGCAGCGGCAGCCGAGATGCGATATCGGGCGCGCTTGTTACCGAACGTTCACAACTCGGATACGCTCTTGCGCTATAGTGTTCACGTCCTTTAAATGCGGTACAGAGAGACCGACAAGGTGACATACAGCTGCGTTTGCCCTTCGGGTGCAAACGCGCATACGTGGGCCTTTGTCTGTCGCAAGGGCTTTTCTTTTGCCCGCGACAGGCGGTTTACCTGTACGCACTCGACCTGAATGAAGGGAGTGTGTATGACTGAAGCTGGCGTGGTCAAAAACGTCTGCATGGATGCAGGCGAGATCGAGCGGTCGCTCATGCGCATCGCGCATCAGATCCTCGAGGCCAACAAGGGCGCGGAAAACATCGCGCTGGTGGGCATCGTCACGCGCGGTGACGTGCTTGCCAAAATGCTGGCAGAGAAAATCGAGGTCATCGAGGGGGTGAAGGTCCCCTTGGGAAGGCTTGACATCAGCTTCTACCGCGATGACTACCTGTCTTATCTTTCTCCGGAAGTGCATTCCACCCACATCCCCTTCGACATCGAAGGCAAGACGGTGGTGCTTGTCGATGACGTCTTGTACTCGGGGCGCACCATCCGCGCTGCGCTTGATGCGCTCATGGATCTTGGCCGTCCTGAGGCCGTGCAGCTGGCGGTGCTGGTGGACCGCGGGCATCGCAAGCTTCCCATTCGCGCTGATTTCGTGGGCAAGAACGTTCCCTCTTCCGCATCCGAGAGCGTTCGCCTCTACCTCGAGCAGGTAGATGGTTTCTCGGCTGTTGAGATTCGCGAGGTGGCGCCCGGCGACCGCGTCGGCTCTGCTCCTCTGGGCAAGCAAGGGGGCGTGCGCTAATGGGATTTCCGCATAAGCATCTCATCGACATTCGCGAGTATTCCCGCGAAGACATCATGACCATCCTCGAGACGGCTAAGACCTTCAAGCAAATCAACGAGCGTCGCATCAAGAAGGTGCCCACGCTTAAGGGCTTCACCGTGGTGAACATGTTTAACGAGCCCTCGACGCGTACGCGCTCCTCGTTCGAGATTGCCGAGAAGCGCCTTTCGGCCGATACGCTCAACTTTGGCGGATCGGGCACGTCGACGGTCAAGGGCGAAAGCCTTACCGACACCGTGAAGACTCTGTGCTCGTACAAGGTTGACTGCATTGTGGTGCGCGACAAGCATGCCGGTGTTCCGCGCAAGATTGCCGACATCTCGGGCGTGCACGTCATCGATGCCGGTGACGGAAAACACCAGCACCCCACGCAGGCGTTGCTCGACTTGTACAGCATTTGGGAGGCGAAAGGCTCGTTTGACGGCCTGCACGTGGGCATTGTGGGCGATATCGGCCACTCTCGTGTGTGCGGAAGCCTTGTTCCCGCGCTTAAGATCATGGGTTGCGAGGTGACCCTCATCGCGCCGCAGACGCTGCTTCCCGCGCGACCTGACGTGCTCGGAGCCGATCATGTGACAAGCGACCTCGACGCGGTGCTTCCGCAGCTTGACGTCGTGTACATGCTTCGCATCCAGCGTGAGCGTTTCGAAGGTGCTCCGTACCCCAGCCTGCGCGAATACAACATGCTCTATGGCCTTACGCGTGAACGCGAGCCGCTTATGAAGCCCTATGCGGTCATCTGCCATCCTGGCCCTATCAACCGCGGCGTCGAGCTTGACAGCTACATGGCCGATCACCCCACGCGCTCGCTCATTCTCGACCAGGTGTACGCCGGCGTGCTGGTGCGCATGGCCGTTCTCTATCTTCTGTTGGGAGGTGCCGACGATGGCGCTGATGCTTAGGAACGCACGATTGGTCGATCCGCAGGTCGGCCTTGACGAAGTTGCCGACGTGCTTATCGAGGACGAACGCATTGCGAAGGTGGGCGCGTCCCTTGAGTGCGCTGGTGCCGAGGAGCTTGACCTGTCGGGCAAAATTATCGTACCCGGCCTGGTGGACATGCACGTTCACTTGCGCGAACCTGGGTTTGAGCTGAAGGAAGATATCGCCAGCGGAACGCGTGCGGCTGCCCGCGGTGGTTTTGCGGCGGTGTGCGCCATGCCCAACACCAACCCCATCACAGACGATGCGCTCGCCGTTGAGTACATCAAGGCCCGCGCCGAAGCGGTGGGGAAGTGTCGTGTGCTCGTGAGCGGTGCTTGCACGAAGGGCCTTGGCGGAGAGACGCTTGCCGAGATGGGCGACATGGTGCGTCACGGTTGCTGTGCGTTTACCGATGACGGTCGCGGTATCAAAGACTCCGGCATGATGCGCCGCGTGCTCGACTATGCGGCGCAGTTTGATCGCGTGGTCATGCCGCACTGCCAGGATGATGAGCTGGTAGGCGCCGGCCAGGTGAACGAGGGCGTGGCCAGCACGCGCCTTGGCCTTGAAGGCTGGCCTGCAGAAGGCGAAGAGCTCGAGATCATGCGCGACATCGCTCTCTGCCGTCTGACGGGTTGCCCCGTGCACATTCAGCACCTCACCACCAAGCGCGCCCTCGATATGGTGCGCGCGGCCAAAGCCGAGGGCCTTCCCGTTACATGCGAGGTTACGCCGCATCATCTGTTCCTCACCGAGGATAATATCGGGGATGACTATCCCACCTCCCTTAAGGTGAATCCGCCGCTGCGTACCGTCGCAGATGCGGCCGCGCTCATCGAGGGTGTTTTCGATGGCAGCGTGGATGCCATCGTGACCGACCATGCTCCCCATACGGAATGGGAGAAGGATCGCGAGTTCGAGCTTGCTCCTTTCGGCATGATCGGCTTGGAAACTTCGCTTGGCCTCATGCTCACGCATATGGTGCATACGGGCGTCATCGACTACGCCAAGCTTGTTGACGTCATGGCGGTGACGCCTCGCGCCATCCTTCGTCAGGAGCGCGTGGCCATCGAGCCGGGCTGCATGGCCGACCTCACCGTCTTCGATCCCAACGAGGAGTGGACGGTACGCGCCGAGGATTTCCTCTCGAAGGCCAAGAACTCGGGCTTCGTCGGTCATAGTCTTAAGGGGCGCGCCACGCATGTCCTTGTAGGCGGTAAGCTTACCCTGCGAGACGGCGTCATCGTAGATTAAGGTCAGTGCCCGCTTCGTCTTGCGTGCGAAGCGGGCCTTCTGCGCGCATTGCGCTGCAACCCCGTGCGCGCGAGCGTATACTATGGGGAAGCCCTTTGAAGGAGGAGATCTTTGAGCTCGTTGATTAACGAAAACGCGGTCATCCTGTCGAATCAGCAGGTAGGCCCGCGTCTGCACCTCATGGTGCTTGAGGCACCCGAAATCGCGGCGCGCGTCGCACCGGGTCAGTTCGTTCACATGAAGGTGCCTCGCATGGACGACCATATCCTGCGCAGGCCTTTCTCCATTTACGCAGCCGATGCGGCTGCCGGCACGGTTGACATTCTGTATCAGGTTGTCGGCTACGGAAGCGACCATATGACCGGCCTTGAGGCAGGGCTTTGCGCCGAGCTTATGGGTCCGGTAGGCACCGGCTGGCATGCGGGAGAGAACGTGGAGCGCGCGCTTCTGGTTGCCGGAGGCGTAGGTGCGGCCCCGCTGTTCATGCTCGCCGAGCAGCTGGTTGGCCGCGGCGTTAAGCTCGATGTCGTGCTTGGCGCGCAAACCGAGCAGGCTCTCGTTTGCCGCTCGCGCTATGAGGAACTGCTGGGATGTTGCCCGAATTGCTCGACTGACGATGGCACCTTCGGACGCCCAGGCTTTTGCACGAGCCTTGTCGAAGAGGCTCTTGCGGTTGCCGAGAATGAGGGCCGCCCGTATGATTACCTGGCGGTTTGCGGTCCCGAGCCCCTTATGAGGATAGTTGCGCGTCTGGCGCAGGCTCATGGCGTCCCCGCTCAGGTTTCCATGGAAAAGCGCATGGCCTGTGGCATCGGCGCGTGCCTTTCCTGCGTGGTCGACACGGTGGACGGCAAGAAGCGCGCCTGCGTTGACGGACCGGTTTTCGATTCGCAGAAGGTGGTGTGGTAATGACCGCTCTTTCCCGTACTCCCCGCGAGACGTCTGTCAACTTGGCGGTTAATTTGGGCGGGCTTTCCATGAAAAACCCGGTGACGGTCGCGTCGGGCACGTTTGCGGCTGGTCGCGAGTACCATGACTTCGTCGATGTTGCTTCCTTGGGCGCGGTTACCACCAAAGGCGTGTCTCTTAACGGCTGGGAGGGCAATGCGAGCCCGCGTATCGCCGAGACGCCTTCGGGTATGCTCAACTCCATCGGCCTGCAAAACCCCGGTGTCGCCCATTTGAAGGAGCATGAGCTTCCTTGGCTTGCAGAGGTAGGGGCCACTACCATCGTAAACGTTTCGGGTCACAGCTTTGACGAGTACGTGCGCGTAATCGAGGCGCTCGAAGAGGCTCCCGTCGATGCCTATGAGATCAACATCTCGTGTCCGAATGTCGATGCGGGTGGCATGACCATGGGGTGTCACGTGCCGAGCGTCGAAAAGGTGGTGGGCATGTGTCGTGAGGCCACCAAGCGCCCGCTCATAGTCAAGCTTACGCCCAACGTCACCGACATTACCGAGATCGCCCGCGCCGCAGAGGCGGCCGGTGCCGACGCCCTTTCGCTCATCAACACGCTTCTGGGCATGGCAATCGATGCGAAGCGCCGAAAGCCCCAGCTCGCCCGTGTGGTTGGCGGTTTTTCCGGCCCTGCCGTCAAACCCGTTGCGCTGCGTATGGTGTGGCAGTGCCATCAGGCTGTTAAGGTGCCGCTGCTTGGCATGGGAGGCATCAGTACCGGCATTGACGCCGTTGAGTTCATGCTGGCCGGAGCCACTTCGGTTGCCGTCGGTACGGCTAATTTCGCCAACCCCCGTGCGACGGTGGATGTGATTGACGGCATCATCGACTATTGCGAGGAACAGGGCGTCAAAGACGTCAACGAACTGATTGGAGCACTTGAATGCTAAGCAATTTCTCGTCCATTCCGGCAAAGGACCGCGTCATCGTCGCGCTTGACTGCGGCAGGGAGGAGGCGCTTGCCTTAGGCGACGCGCTTTCCGGCAAGGCCACCTGGGTGAAGGTGGGCATGACGCTGTATTACGCCGAGGGTCCGGCCATCATCAAGGAGTTCAAGGACCGCGGCTTCAAGGTGTTCCTCGACTTGAAGTTCCATGACATCCCTCATCAGGTGAAAGGTGCGGCACGTTCCGCTACGGCAAGCGGTGCCGACATGATCACTACGCATACCATCGGCGGCATTCCCATGATGCAGGCCGCTCAGCGCGGTGCCGAGGAGGGCGCGCGCATTGCCGGCAACGACGTGCCGGCCACGCTCGGCATCACGGTGCTCACCAGCATGGATGCGGAAACGCTTGCCAAGACCGGCGTGGAGCGTCCCCTTGTCGAGCAGGTGCGCGAAATGGCTGCCCAGGCACGCGAGGCCGGTATTTCCGGCGTCGTGGCCTCTCCCCAGGAAGCTGCCATGCTGCGCGAGGTGCTGGGCCCCGATGCGTTCATCGTCACTCCCGGCGTGCGTCCGGCAGGCGCCGATCTTGGCGACCAGAGCCGTGTGGCAACTCCGGCGAAGGCCTTCGCCAACGGAGCGTCCCATATCGTGGTCGGTCGCCCGATCACCAAGGCCGAGGACCCAGTTGCCGCATTCGACGCCATTGCGGCCGAACTTGACGTGTAGGCTTTGTGAAGCCGCAAAATGCCACGTTTAACTGGTGTTTTGTGGCTCATAATGATCGGGCGCTTTTTCGTCTGGCTCATCGCTTAGAGTCTTTCGCCAGACGCAAGGTTGCGACCTGCTATATTACCCAAGGCGGCAGGGCATGAATTGCCGTCTCGAAGAAGGAGAATGAATAATGGCTATCCCTCAGCTGAGCGCCGAAGCACGTCAGGAAGCGCTTGAGAAGGCAAAGGCTGCCCGCGTTAAGCGCGCGGAGGTTCGCGATGAGCTTAAGAGCGGCAAGCTTACCGTCGAGCAGGTTCTTGATATGAAGGACGACCCGGTCGTCGGTCGTATGAAGGTTGCCACCCTCATCGAGACCATGCCTGGCTATGGCAAGGCCAAGGCCGAGAAGGTCATGAAGGAGCTCCAGATCGCCGAGTCCCGCCGCCTGCGTGGTCTGGGCGAGCGTCAGCGCGCGGCTCTGCTCGAGCGCCTGGGCTAATCTTCGTGCGCCGCGGCAATTTATTCGTCATCTCCGGGCCATCAGGTGCTGGCAAAGGCACGCTGGTGGCCCGCTTGTTGCAAGAGGTCCCCGATGCGTGGGTGTCGGTTTCGGCTACTACCCGCAAACCGCGCGAGGGCGAGATCGACGGCGTGAGCTACTTTTTCAAAACCCGCGAGGAATTCATGGCCATGGTGGCCGAGGATGGGTTGCTCGAGTGGGCTGAATTCGCTGGGAACTGCTACGGCACTCCGCGCCAGAGCGTCGAAGAGCATATGCGTGCCGGGCATCAGGTCATCCTCGAGATCGAGGTTCAGGGTGCTTTTCAGGTTCGCGAGAAGCTGCCTGAGGCGCATCTGGTTTTCATCGAGCCGCCCTCCATGGAGGTGCTCGAGGAGCGTCTTCGCGGGCGCGGCACCGAGGACGAAGACGCCATTATGCGTCGTTTGGCCACTGCGAAACTGGAGCTTGCGCGTAAAATGGAGTATGATGTGCGTTTGGTAAACGACGACCTCGAACGTGCCGTCGAGGAATTGGTTGCCTACGTGAATGGTAAAGCTGAGTAGCTAAAGGATAGAGAACATGAGCATTATCGAACCTAAGATTGACGTCCTGCTCGACGAAACCGACAACGACCGTTTCCTGCTGTGCGCCCTCGCCTCCAAGCGTGCCCATGACATCAACGACATGATGCGCGGCCAGCGTGACCGTGCCATCCAGCTGCAGACCGCTGTTGAGATTGCCCGCGCAGCCGATAAGAAGCCGCTTTCCCTTGCCTTCGGCGAAGTTTCCCGTGGTGAAGTCTCCTTCGACCCGGAATCTATCGACGTTAAAAATCATTAGGGTTTCGGCGGTCTGACGACCGCCGAAACCGCTTGACGCTGCGGGCTGTTGGTTCCGACCGCCTGACGGCGGTCGGACCTGTCGACGCTGCGAGGCCCTCTGGTGCTTGACCTTGCCGCTTTTGCGCTTTCCCTCGCGTACGCAGTACGCTCGGCCGCGCAACACGGCAATCTCAAGCACCAGAGGGCCTCTCGCTGACTTCCTTGGGCGATTCTGTGCGTTCTGCATCTAATTTTCGGAGGGTTTCCTATGAGTGACTTTCAGCGTATTTGCCTTGTTCATTACCATGAGATTGGCCTGAAGGGGCATAACCGCGCTGTGTTTGAGATGCGGTTGCTTAAGAACCTCGAGGCCATTCTGGCTGATTTCCCGCTGGTTACCATCCACCGTATCTCGGGTCGTCTGTGCGTGTTCATGAAGGAGGGCACCTCTTATGAGGTTGCCAACGCATGCGCCGACGCCATCGTCAACGTTCCCGGTGTTGCTCGTGTGAGCTGCGGTTTCAAGTGCGAACGTGACATGGACGTTATGGGCAAGGCGGCAGTTGGGGCTCTTTCCGAAGCTGGATTGTTTGAAAGCTTCAAGGTTTCCGCTCGTCGTAACCATACCGACTTCCCGATTGACTCCATGCAGATGAACCGTGATATAGGCGCAGTTCTGTGCGATGCGTTTCCTGAGAAGAAGGTGCGTATGAAGGACCCTGACGTCACCGTAGGCGTCGAGGTGGTGCAGAACGCAAGCTATGTGTACGCACGCAGCATTCGCGGCATCGGAGGTTTACCTGTAGGAAGTTCCGGTAAGGTTATGTGCCTTATGTCATCCGGCATCGATTCGCCGGTTGCTTTGTGGCGCATTGCGCGACGTGGCGCGGTTTGCCTGGGCGTGCACTTCAGCGGCCGTCCCCAAACGGCTGACACCTCCGAGTACTTGGTCGATGACATCGCGCACGTGCTTGAGAAGACAGGTTGTGTTGCGCGCGTGTACGTCGTGCCCTTCGGTGACTACCAGCGTGAAATCTCGGTGCTTTGCCCGCCTTCGCTGCGCATCATCCTGTATCGCCGCCTCATGTTCAAGATCGCCGAGCAAATCGCCCTGCGCGAAGGCTGCGGTGCGTTGGTTACGGGAGAAAGCCTGGGGCAGGTGGCATCTCAGACGCTTGAGAACATCCGCGCCACCGATGCAGCTGTGACGATGCCCGTTTTCCGCCCGCTCATCGGTACCGATAAGATCGAGATCATCGATATGGCGCAGAAGCTCGGAACCTTTGATATTTCCTCCATCGAGGCGCCCGATTGCTGCACGCTTTTCATGCCGCGCAGCCCCGAGACGCATGCAAACTTGGAAGAAGTCGAAGCTGCCGAGGCGCTGCTTCCTCTCGACAAGTGGATTCCCGAACTCGTGGAAGCCGCCGAGGTTCACGACTACGCCTGCCCCGCTTTTAAGCCCAAGCGCCGCTAGCAGGACAACGGGGACGGAGGGTTTTGTCCGCGCTGCACCCGAAAGGGGTCGGGGGGATTGTGGGCAGGTGCCTACAAACCCCCCGACCCCTTTCGGGCACCTTGTTCGCGAGACGCTGAGGAGGGTATTGTCTGCGCGGCGTCCACGGTTCCCTGTACGCTTTAAGACGTATTTGGCTGCGGGCGTTTCCTTAAGGACGGTTTGCGGCCGACAATCTGACTCCCTCCGTACGGTTTGCGCGCAAGGTTGCGGCGCCGTTTTGACGGTTTGCGTTTCGTAGAATCTCCCTTTCCGATGATTGGAAGGGGCTTGTCGTGGCGTTTCAGGACTCAGCGCAAAGTGTATCGGCGCGATTGCATTTAGGCGGCGTCAAGAAGTGGCTGCTCGTTGCTGCGTTGGCGGTAATCGCGGTTATAGTGGCCGCGTTGACCGTTCTCGTGGTCGGAGTGTTGGGCAACGAAGAATTTTCCGTTGTTTCCCAAGAGGACCCCGTTACCTCCGTATTGCCTGATGAGGAAAACAATACCGTTGTGGAGTCTGTTGATCAGGCGGTCCCCGTTCCGCGCATATGCGTTCACGTGAGCGGCTGCGTAGTTGCTCCGGGTGTTTACTATCTTGACGAAGGATCGCGCGTTCACGAGGCTATTTCTGCAGCGGGAGGCTTTTCTGAAGAAGCAAGTTCGGGATATGTGAACGAGGCGCGTGTGCTCTCTGATGGCGAGCAGGTGGTTATTCCGAGTGCAGAAGCGGTCGAAGAGCTTGAGAATAGCCGGCTTGCACTCGGGAATACCGGCAGTGCCGTTTCGGGGAATGGGGGACTCGTCAACATCAACATTGCTACGGCCGAACAACTTCAGAGCCTTAACGGCATAGGTGAGGTTACGGCGGAAAAGATTATCGCCGATCGGGAGCAGAACGGGCCGTTTGCGAGCATCGAGGACATTCAGCGCGTCTCAGGCATCGGCGAGAAGAAGTTCGCCGCTCTTCGCGAAAGCATTTGCGTGTGAATGCCGCCTCGCGAGTTTCCCTTTCGGAGGGGTTTGAATCCTGCGTTACCCGTCCCGTTATTCCGCCGCTGCTTACGCTTGCGCTTGCGTGTTGGGCGAGTTCCGCGATTTGCTTCTCGTTTCTTCGCGTTTGGGCAACAAGTCTTGGCGAGGTGCAAGCTTGTGCACTGAGCGCGATATTCGCCATTACTGCTTTAGGAATAGCCTTTTCAGGGCTTCGTTCGAAGCGAAGCGCTCGAGTGTGCGCCTTGGGCGTTGTCCTCGGCCTTGCGCTATCCTTCGGAGGGTTTGTCTCGTATGCGCACGATACGTCAGCTGCCAAGGACTTTCATGTAACCAAGATGGTTCTATTGGAAGATGCTCGCACGTCAAGCTACGGCGCTTCTGCGCCTTGCCGCGCATACGATCTCGAGGGAAGGTCGGTAATCGTGCAGGCCTACCTCTCCGAATCATGCTGCTGTCTGCTACGCGGCGCGCAGCTTGCCGTCGAGGGATCTGTGAGCGCCTATGAGGGTTTGCCCAGCGAATACGCGTGGGGAAGAGGAGAGGTCGGCTCGGTTAGGGTTGAGTACGCGGAGCGTCTTAGGGGCAGCGGGCTTATAGAGCCCATCTTGGCGTTGCGCGAACGTGCAGTTTTGGGATTGCAGGAGGCGGGGGAGGGGCGTTATGCGTTTGTCGAGGCGCTCGCCTGCGGTTACGTGCGTTCAATCGAAGCAAACGGCGCCTACGATGATTTTAAGGTTACAGGACTCGCGCATCTGGTGGCCGTGTCGGGTTCGCATCTGGCTATCGTAGTCGCTTTCGTACAAGCTGCCATGGTACGCTTGGGCGCTGGACCTGTGCTTCGCGGAGCTGGTGCATCGGCTTTCATCGTTGCCTATCTTGTCTTCTCGGGGTTGGCTGTCTCGGCTGTTCGCTCGGCCGTCATGGCGGTGGTGGGTTTGTGCTCGGTTCTTGGCGCCAGGCGATCTTCGAGCCTCAATGCAGCCGGCGTGTGCTTGCTTCTGTTTCTTTCGGTCGATCCGCGCTCATGCACAAGCGCCTCGCTCGTGCTTTCAGCGGGGTCTACCTTGGGAATCATCATGTTCTCCGGGTTATTCGCCTCGTGGTTCGGGAAGGTGCCAAGACCGCTTGAGGGAGCGGTCGAGGCGGTGTCGCTTACTTCTGCAGCAAGCCTTGTCACGCAGCCCTACTCGGCTGCTCTGTTCTCACAGCTTCCCTTGCTCGCCCTTTTGGCGAACGTGCTGGTCGTGCCGCTGTTCGCACCCGTCTGCATGCTCAGCCTCTTGGCTGCACTTGGCATGGGCCTTTCCCTGCCCTTCGCCGGGGAAGTTGCCTATTGCGCCTGGCTTGCGTGTGAGCCGATGCAGGCCATAGTGCGTGCCTTAGCAAGCATCCCATACGCCTGCGTTCCGGTCAGTCTGCCTGCATGGCTGGGCATCGCATTTTCAGTGGGTGCGGCGTATGCGCTTTGGCGCTTCTGGCCGCAACTTGACGCCGTGCGCCTGGCGCAATTGCTGGCGGTTAGCGCCTGCGCGTGCTCCCTTGCTGCGGTGCTGTTGTGTTTTGCGGCCTCTCAAAAAGAGCAGCTCGTGGTTCTTGACGTGGGGCAGGGCGATGCCTTTCTCGTGAGAAGCCGGGGAAGCGCCATGCTCGTTGATACGGGTACGAACGACGCCATGCTTAGGGAGGAGCTTGCCCATTGTGGGGTTGTGAGCCTAGATGCCGTGCTCATCACGCATGGAGATGATGACCATTGCGGCTCGCTAAACGCCCTGGCAAGCGTGGTGAAAATCGATTCCATTCTGCTTGCTGAAGGGGTGCGTGATTGCAATTGCGAAGCGTGCGCAAACTTGAAAGATACCTCCGATAACCTACGCGGTAGCCCTGAGATTCGGTATCTGGCAGCGGGGGATGCCATCCTTTGCGGGAGTTTTACCTTCGAGGTCTTGTGGCCTCGAGAGTTTGCCGATGAGGGGGGAAACGCCGACAGCGTATGCCTCTATGGCGAATGGCGGCGTTCGAAATCAAGCGAGGAAACGTCTGCTTGGGATGTTCTGCTTACGGGTGACCTTGAGGCAGACGAGCTGTCGAAAGTTGTTGCGGAGAGGGACGTTTCCGATATCGACATTTTGAAGGTCGGCCATCACGGGGCTCGGGCTTCATTAGACGAAGCGCTTGCCGAAGCTCTTTCGCCTCGTATAGCCCTCATCGGCGTAGGCGCGGAGAATCGTTACGGGCATCCGAGCGAGGAGGTGCTTGCTCTCCTAGATGCGCAAGGTGCTCTTGTTGGCAGAACTGACGTGCATGGGACTGTTATCCTTGATTTTAGCGAGGAGGAAATCTGCGTGGACGTCGAACGCGGCGGCGCGTCGGGTACAATGGCACCATGAACGCGAAAGAGAACAAACCACTGCTTCCTGGATACTTGGTCGTCGGCGAGGACGAGCTCAAGCGTACGGCTGTCATCAAGAAACTGCGGTCGCGCCTCGAGCAATACGGCGACATGGCGTTTAACAGCGACGATATCGATGCCGAAACCGTCGAAGACGGCGTGATCGTCACTTCGTGCAATACCGTTCCCTTTGCAAGTGATTATCGCTTGGTGTACGTGCGAAACGCCGATAAGCTGAGGAAATCCGAGTCTGAGGCACTTGCCGCTTACCTTAAGGACCCCAGCCCTACCACCATCGTGTGCCTTGAGGCCGAAAAGCTCGCTAAGAACACGAAGCTGTACAAGGCGTTGGCAGCGCTGGGCGCGCAAGCTGTCATCGAATGCAACGCGCTTAAGAAGTACGAGCTGCCTAAGACGGTGCGTGCCATGGCCGTCGGTCACGGCGTTACCTTTACCGAAGGCGCGGCTAAGCTTCTCGTCGAGATGGTGGGCGAAAACACGGTGCGCCTTGATGCCGAGATAGCCAAAATCGCCCTCGCGCATCGCGGGTCTGATGCCGTGAATGAATCTGAGGTCATGGCCATGACGGCGCGTACGGCCGAGGTCAAACCATGGGAGTTCGTCGATGCCTTCGCTGCGCGCGACATGCGAAAGTGCATGCTGTATTTGGGTCGTATGGATTCGGTGACGCCCCATGCGCTCATTGCCATGTGCGTGAATCGCTTGCGCGAGCTTATGTGCGCTAAGAGTGTTGCTCGACGGGGGAGTGCGACGACTGCTCAACTTTCTTCCGCCTTGGCAGCTGCCGGCGGGCGCAAGATGCAGGACTGGCAGCTGAAGAACCATTTCCGCTGGGCTAGCCAGTTTTCCGCCACCGAGCTTCGCCGTGCTATCATCTCCGTCCGTGACGCCGAGCAAGCCATGAAAAGCGGTGCTGACCCCAATTCCGCTTTTCAAGATTGGATGCTTTCCGTCCTTGAGCGCAAATAAGCGTGCCTGGGACAAGGCCACGACCCAGTTCTATCGATAATCGTCTGTGTGCAAAATTCGCGTTGGCGCGGATCCCGGCCATTTGTGTTGAGCAAAAATCGCGTTTGGGCGGATGTCGAAAGGCTTCTTGTGTGCAGAAATCGCGTTGAGGCGGATGATTTGTCTTGAATCCATCCGCCCCAACGCGATTTCTGCTCAAAACGAGATTTCCTAATCCGCCCCAACGCGATTTCTGCTCAAAACGAGATTTCCTAATCCGCCCCAACGCGATTTCTGCGCATTACGCGCTTGGTTGGAGGTTGAAGAAGTTATTAGCTTATCAAAACCCAATCAATCCGTTTTCTGGGGCAAGGAGCCTTCGGGACTCTAATAAAAAAGCCCTGAGTAATCTCAGGGCTTTTGCAAGCTTTGAGGGGCGAGCTGTTACTCGGCAGCTTCCTCGGCCTCGGCAGCAGCCTCAGCGGCGGCCTTAGCGGCCTCCTCGGCCTTGCGCTGCTCGGCGGCGGCAACAGCCTTCATGTGGGCCTCGCGACGAACGGCCTTCTCCTCGGAAGCAGCCTTCATGGCAGCCTGACGGGCAGCCTTAGCCTCGGCCTTCTTGCTGCCGGTCTTCTGCTCCTTGACGGCAGGCTTAACATAGGCGGCCTTGTCCTCAGCGGTGGCAACGGTGTTCACGAGGGCCATGATGCCGGACTTGCGGTTGGCGGCCTGATTCTTGTGGATAACGCCCTTGGTGGCAGCCTTGTCGAGCAGGCGGCAAGCGGCAACGCCGTAGGCGAAGGCCTCGGCACCGTTACCAGCGGCAACGGCATCCTTGACGTGGCGGGTAGCCGTCTTCAGCTCGGACTTGACGGCACGATTGCGCATACGGGACTTCTCGTTGGTGATGATGCGCTTCTTCTGGCTCTTGATGTTGGCCATGATGCTTTCCTTTCCATAGCAATAAAAATAGCGCGTATTCCGCGCTACATGGGGTGCATATGAACTTGCTGGGTGATGGAATGGCGCAGCATCGCTTGGGCGCAAGGCACCTGCGTTCTGCGATGAAAGCGGCGGGATTTTCCGTTTTCGAAGACCATTCGGTCACTCAGCAATCGATTCCTTTATGCAGCCACGTCTGCGGACGGCACCTTAGTGCACACACGTATTGCTGAACACGCAATTTCTTAAGATACCAAATCAAATATGCTTTAGCAAGTAAATCTTTCGCGAAATAAGAAATCTGAATGAGCTGTTTTGGATACACGCCTATTTTCCAGAGGAAACCTCAATGAGGTCAAGCAGCTCCTGACGCGAATTGACGCCCAGTTTGCGATAAATGTGGCTGATATGCGAATTCACCGTATTAATGGAAAGGCTAAGCTCTTCCTGTATGCGCGGTGCGCTGCGGCCGCGCGCGATTAGCCCCAGGACTTCACGTTCGCGTTTGGAAAGCTTACCGCTTTCCGCCAGCATCTCGAGGCGAAGTTCGAGATCATTTGAGTTTTCGGGTTTACGTTGCCTTTTCGAGAGCGCAGGGGATCCTCTAAGGTCGGTCATGACGAACAGGTACGTGAGGAAAACTGTGAGACCCAGCGTGACCGATATTATGCCAAGCGAAACAAAGTCATGGTTCATAAGCTGTCCCGAAAGCTGGTAAAAGCCATAGGCAAGCAGCAGGTCGAGTGCCCAGGTAAGACGCGTCATCGAAAATATCAGGACCGGGGAAAGCTTATAAGTTTGGCAGTAATGGAAAGCCACGAGCATAACCACGATCTTGAAGAAGAAGGCGCCGAAGTTCGTGAGGCCGTATCCTATCGAGGCGTCTACGTAGGGCATATACAGAACGGCGACGGTAATGAGGAAGAAGGAAACCTTGTAAAGCAGCGGAACGCCTCTGAGATCTTTTGATATGAATGCGACTATGCCAACCGAAAACGCAAGCTTGAGAAGCAGCATCGCCAAATTGACGGTTTCAGAGTAATACACAAGATCAGTGCCGCTGAGATATTGATTGCGCATGAATTCGCACACGAAGCTGATGACGAACATTCCCGCGCACAGACGCAGCATTGCCTTGAGCTGGTCGGGGGTGAGTGCGCGTACCTCGTAGGTAAGGGAAAGGAGCTCTCCCTTCGGTGCTGAAAGGTAAAGGCAATAGGCCGAAAGTAAAGGCATGAGCGCCGCAATGACAACGAGAATCCAGGGGCTAAAGGCGGGTGGTAGAAGGATGTTCGTTAGGACATAAAGCAGTAGACTCTGCGTCGCCACGCTCAGTACGAAGCCTGCTGTATCTTTGAGTTGGCAAAAGGTTCGATACCAGGCAATGAAAAGCCACGCTGATCCGACGCCGGTAAGCAGGGCGGCAAGTCCCATGAGAACCACGACGGGGCTTCCGTCTATAACCGAGAGAGGCACCAGCAGAGTGCCCAGCGAGGCGCTCACGGCTAGTGGGTAGATGACGCGCCTCCTGTGCGCAATCTCTTCTACTTTACGTGCGTATAAAATTCCGGGGACAAGGGAGATGGCGCACACCGCTAGAGATATCTCGTAAACCCTGAAGGATGAATTGTCCGGAAACAGCTGTGGTGCGAAGAAGCACAACGCCAACCAGCACTGGCATAGGGCGAACCCCGCGACGGCTACCCAGCTTGTTTGGCCGGTCTCCTTAAGGAAGCTGGCACCCACACCTTGGTTTTTCCTTGAAGATTTACGCACGTCTTTTGGTGTTGACTTCATGAGATTACTTGAAACCCCTCACTAGAATATGGTGAAAACCCTCACTAAACCCCTGCGGAATAATAACAAAACGCCTGTTCAACGTCCATTCTAAATTTCACCTATAAAAATTCATAATTTTCCTTTGATGGCAAAGCCGTGTTTCCTGCCTATAGTTCGCGCTGTGTTTCACGAAGGGAGGGGAAAAGAAACATGAAGAAGATCAACACTTTGAAAGCTATCATCACCGGCGCCGTCTGCTCCGGACTTCTGTGCTTTGCCGTGGTCGGTTGCGCCCCTGAGGCCAAGACTCAGGAGGATGCCCAGGCCGAGAAGCAGGAGGAGCAGGCCGTCGAGTCCTTCTGGAGCATCGATATGGAGTGCGGTACCTGCCACGCCGACAAGAAGGCGACGACCGAGGACGCCAGCCTTACTGCTTGCACGCATGCAACGCAGGCGCAGGCCACCTGCATTACCTGCCATGACGACGAGGCTGCGCTTTCCGAGGTGCACGTGGGTGCCACTGCAAGCGGTCCTATGCCCGTAAAGCTCAAGGCCACTACGGTTGAGAAGGAGACCTGCCAGTCTGCGGGCTGCCATGATCAGTCTGCCGAGGAGTTCTCGGCCCTGACGCTGCATATCGACACGCTTGTCGACGTTGACGGCACCACCGCCAACCCGCATGACGTCATGACGCTGACCGCTGGTCATAAGGACATCACCTGTCTCGACTGCCATTCCGAGCATGCTCAGGATTACGACGAGGCCATGGTGTGTGTTTCCTGCCACCACATGGGTAAGTACGAGTGCAACACCTGCCACGAGGCAGCTTAAGCGCAGGCTTCTGCGCGAAATGCGTGCAAGTCACGCGAACCAAGGGGAATTTCGGCTTCCCGTTTACAGCGGGCACGAGGGGTGTCTGGACGGTTGGCCGAAACCATATATGAAAGGGGAATTAATAATGGAGACTTCTAGAAGGGACTTCCTCAAGGGCGCTGGCGTTCTCGCTGCGAGCGCTGCCGCCATGGCCGGCCTGTCTATGACCGGTTGCGCCGCTGAGGAGCCGGCTGCCACCTACGAGACCAAGTACACCTGCGACGTCGTCATCGCTGGCGGCGGCATCGGTGGCCTTGCTGCAGCTGTTTCCGCTGTTGAGGCTGGCGCCAACGTCATTCTGGTTGAGGCTTCTGGCAAGGTTGGCGGCACCAGCCGCTTCGCCGCTGGCGCTTTCGGTCCTCGCTTTGGCACCGACTGGGAGGCCGCTTACGCTAAGGCCCCCATGTCCGACGTCGAGCTTGGCAAGATCGTCGTCGAGGGTTGGGATCCCTACGTCGAATGGATCGAGGGCCTGGGCCTCACCATCGAGCCGCTGGGCCAGGGTGCCTACGTCTGGATGGGCGGCGAGCGTCAGGGCCAGGGCTCTAAGTCCTTCACCGACGAGTACCTGCAGCAGTTCGGCCAGATCTTCACCGACAAGGGCGGCACCACGCTGGTGAGCACCCGTGCGGTCAAGATCCTGACCGACGACAAGGGCGCTGCCATCGGCCTGCGCGTCCAGGACGCCAACGGCGTGTACGAGATCGCCGCTAAGTCCGTCATCCTCGCCACCGGTGGCTGGCAGTGCGACAAGGAGATGCTCACCAAGTACATCTCCCGCCATGCTGACCTTGCTCAGGCTCAGTGCGTGCCTTACCTCGACGGTTCCGGCATCAAGATGGGCGTCGAGGTTGGCGCTCAGCTTTCCCGCTCCTTCGGCTCCTTCTACGGTCATCCGCAGCCCTGGCCGGTCAACTACCTCAACGGCATTGACACCCCGGCCGGCTACGAGGCTCTCGAGAACGTCGACGAGGCTCATGTTATGTACTACGGCACCACCGAGCACTCCATCCAGGGCATGGGCGTGTACCTGAACATGGATGGCAAGCGCTTCGTGAACGAGGGCCTGGGCTCCTCGCTGGTCAACCAGGAAGTCATGCAGCAGCAGTACTGCCGCGCCTACCTGATCCTCGACCAGGCTCAGCGCGACATCATCGCCGCCACCCCGTTCTTCGTGGCTGCCGTTATCGGCGGTGACCGCATCGACAACATGAAGGCCAAGGGCATGACCGTCATCGAGGGCGCTACCATCGACGAGCTCCTCGCCAACGTCTTCGCCTCCCATGGCGGCTCTGAGTTCAACGTGGCCAACGCTGCTGCCACCATCGCTGAGTACAACGCTCAGGTCAAGGCCGGCAACGCTGCTACCATGGAGATCCCGCACACCTTCGCCATCCCGGCTACCCCGGTTGAGTCCGGCCCGTTCTACGCCATCCCGGTTGTCGCCGGCATCATGGCTACCTTCGGCGGCCTGAAGATCAACACCGACTGCGCCGTTATGAGCACCGCCGGTACCCCGATCGCCAACCTCTACGCCGTGCCCGGCGCTGCTGGCGGCATCATGAATGGCGACTACTGGTGCGTCATGAGCGGTTACTCCGTGCTCGGCAAGCTGGCTGGCGCTAACGCCGCTGCCAACGGTGCTGCTGCCACTGCGTAAGCGAAAAACCGCTCGCAAGCATCTCTGTATAGCTAGCAGCCTTCATCGGCCCGCATCCCACCTTCCCGGGATGCGGGCCTTTTGCGTGACAAATGACCTGTCCCTTCGTCACCGTGACAAAGGGACAGGTCATTTGTCACGGTAGCGTGCTAAAGCGGCGCGCAGCCTACATCATGCGCTCGCCATGGTCAACCATACTTGCAACTGCCAGCAATCTAATGTTGTAGTAACATATATAAGGTTACGAACAAACAGGGAAGAAAGCAGCTATGTACCAGGACCCTCAATACATCAGGAACTTTTCGATCATTGCTCACATTGACCATGGCAAGTCTACGCTTTCAGATCGCGTGCTGGAGCTGACGGGCACCGTGGCTTCACGCGACATGCAGGAGCAGCTGCTTGACTCCATGGACATCGAGCGTGAGCGCGGCATCACCATTAAAAGCCAGGCTGTGCGCGTTGACTACACGGCCGACGACGGCAAAACCTACCAGTTCAACCTCATTGACACACCTGGTCATGTCGACTTCACCTACGAAGTTTCGCGCAGCCTTGCCGCCTGCGAGGGCGCGGTGCTGGTTGTCGATGCAACTCAGGGCGTAGAGGCGCAGACGGTGGCAAACGCCATGCTCGCCATGAACGCCGACCTCGAGATCATTCCTCTCATCAACAAGATCGACCTTCCCGCCGCCGACCCTGAGCGTGTTCGCGCCGAGATCGAGGACGGCCTCGCGCTTCCCGCCGATGATGCCGTTTTGGCGTCGGGCAAAACCGGCGTCGGCGTGCATGACATGCTTGAGTCGGTGGTCTACAACATTCCCGCGCCTGAGGGCAATCAGAACGCCCCGCTGCGCGCCCTTATCTTCGACTCCTATTTCGATCCGCACCGTGGTGTGGTCGCGCTTATTCGCGTGGTCGACGGCAAGATTTCCAAGGGCGATCGCGTTCGCATGGTCAACACGGGTACCGAGGTGCTGGTCAACGAGGTCGGCTGCCGTCGTCCCGCAGAGACGCCCACCCCGCATCTTTCTGTCGGCGAAGTAGGCTACCTGGTCACTGGCCTTAAGGACGTTCGCCAGGTGAAGGTGGGCGACACCATCACCGCGCTTAAGGGCGGCGTCGACGAGCCGCTTCCTGGTTACCGCGAGGCCAAGCCCATGGTGTTTACCGGCTTGTTCCCCATTGATGGAGACCAGTACGAGCCCCTGAAAGAGGCGCTCGAGAAGCTTTCCCTCAACGATCCGGCGCTTGTGTGGGAGCCTGAGAAGTCCCACGCGCTCGGCTTCGGATTCCGCGTCGGCTTCCTGGGCCTTCTGCATATGGAGGTCATTAAGGAGCGCCTCGAGCGCGAATTCGGCCTCGACCTGCTTGCCACCGCGCCTTCCGTCGAATATCACGTGTTCAAGAAGGGCGGTGAAATGGTGTCGCTGCATTCTCCCCAGGAAATGCCCGATGCCAGCGAGATCGACCACATCGAAGAGCCGTACCTGAAGGCCAAGGTCCTCATCCCGCCCGACTACGTGGGTGCGGTCATGGAGCTTGCCACCTCGCGTCGCGGAATCTTCATCAACATGAACTACCTCTCGCAGACCACCGTCGAGCTTCTGTGGGAGATTCCGCTGTCTGAGCTCATCATGGACTTCTTCGATAAGCTTAAGTCGAATACGAAGGGCTACGCCAGCCTTGACTATGAGTTCGGCGACTACAAGACTTCCGATCTCATGAAGCTCGATATCCTGCTTTCCGGTAAGCCCATTGACGCGCTTTCCTTCATTGTGCATAAGGACAAGGCCTATGACCGTGGTCGCGTGCTGTGCGAGAAGCTGAAGGAGATCATCCCGCGCCAGATGTTCGAGGTTCCCATCCAGGCAGCCGTTGGCAGCCGCGTTTTGGCGCGTCAGACCGTAAAGGCCATGCGCAAGGATGTTTTGGCGAAGTGCTATGGCGGCGACATCACGCGTAATCGCAAGCTGCTCGAGAAGCAGAAGGCCGGCAAGAAACGCATGAAGGACATCGGCAAAGTATAGGTCCCGCAGGAAGAGTTCATGGCCATCCTGAAGGTGGACGATTAAGCGCGCGACCGCTTGAGCTGGCGAATCGTTCGAAAGTTGTGTTCAAAAAGGGCCTCGCGTGCGGAAGAATTGTGCTGTGATCCTATAAGGGATGCCGGGAATTGCGGTCAGGAAGCGTTGCGAGTCCGAAATCAGGGCTTACGGGCCCTCCAATACGGCGATTCGGGGATCCCTCGCGTTTGGTTCTTTCGCACGCGAGGCCTATTTTGCACACAACTTGGAACATGAACGTCGGAAGGAGGCGTTTAGCATGAACATGACGGAATACTTCGCCAATCATAATGTGCTGCTTGCGCCTATGGCGGGCGTGACCGATATTGCCATGCGTACGCTTTCGCGCGAGTTCGGCGCCGATATGACATTCACGGAAATGGTTTCGGCGAAGGGTCTTTCCTACGCAAATGAGAAAACGCGCCAGCTTCTCGCTCTTGCCGAAGGGGAAGACAAGGTTGCCGTTCAGCTGTTCGGGCACGAACCCGACGTCATGGCCAGTCAGGCAGCGTGGATTGAGGATGCCATGGGCGAGCACCTTGCGTGGCTCGACATCAACATGGGCTGCCCTGCGCGCAAGATCACATCAAAGGGCGAGGGTTCGGCTCTCATGAAAACGCCAGAACTGGCTGCGGAAATCGTTCACGAGATAAAACGAGCAGTAGCATGCCCGGTAACGGTGAAATTCAGGCGCGGATACGCTATTGGTGAAGAGACCGCTCCCGAGTTCGCGTGCCGCATGGAACAGGCCGGGGCCGACGCAATCACCGTGCATGGCCGCTTCGCCCAGCAGATGTACAGTGGCGTGTCTGACCGCGGGACCATCGCACGTGTAAAGCAAGCTGTGAGACTTCCCGTGGTGGGAAACGGGGACGTCAAGCGCGGGGAAGACGCCGCTTCGCTTATGGCTGAGACCGGTTGTGACGCCATCATGATCGCGCGGGGTGCCCAAGGAAACCCGTGGATCTTCCGCGAAGCGCAAATCGCGATTGCGGGTGGGGAAGTCCCGTCGCGCCCCACCGTCGACGAGAAGGTTGCCATGGCGCGTCGTCATGCCGAGCTGCTTGCCCGGCGCGAGGGTCGCAACATCGTGCGCATGCGCAAGCACGCAAGTTGGTACATGGCTGGCGTCCCGCGAGGAGCCGAGGCGCGCGGACGCATCAACGCGTGCACCACGCTCGATGATTTCAACGCCGTGTTTGATGAGGTGTTGCGCGTGACGCGTCAGTATGAGGCGGCCGGCTTCTTTATGAATAACACGGGCCTGTAACATGGTGGCGGTTGACATGCAATTCGAACCCTACAAAGCCCTCTACCTACACATTCCGTTTTGCGTGCGGAAATGCGCCTATTGCGACTTCGAGTCATGCGCCGTGGCGCGCGACGATGCACGTATCGACCAATACGTCGACGAGCTCGTGCTAGAGATTCGCCGGGCGTCGAAGGCTGGTTTGCTGGGAAGCTTGCAAACCGTCTACATTGGCGGCGGCACCCCCTCGCATATCGGTCTTGCGCGCCTCTCGAAGCTGCTCTACACGCTCTCCCTCTCCATGCATCTTGAACCTGAAATCGAATGCACGATGGAGGCTAATCCCGAGAGCCTTGACGCACGTATGGTGCGCGACATCTGGGCGCTTGGGGTGAACCGCCTGTCCATCGGCGTGCAAAGCTTCGATGACGAGGTTCTCTCGATTCTCGGACGCCCGCACGGCGCGAAGGCTGCGCGCGAGGCGGTGCGAATGGCGCATGAGCGTTTCGAGAACGTGAGCGTCGATCTTATGTGCGGAATTCCCGGCCAATCTGACGAATCATTTGCTGAAAGCGTTCGCGTTGCCGTCGAGCTGGGTGTCACGCATGTGAGCGTTTATCCGCTTACCATTGAGGAAGGCACGCCTTTCGCTCAGCGGGTCGAGTCGGGCGTTATGCCCGAGCCCGATGATGACGTCGAAGCTCGTCATATGCTGCTAGCGGCGGAAATCCTCGAGGCTGCCGGGTTTCACCGCTATGAGGTGGCCAGTTATGCGCGCCCGGGTTTTGAGAGCCGTCATAACACTGCTTACTGGACTGGTGTGCCGTACCTTGGGCTTGGCCGCGGCGCCACTACCATGCGCCAAACTGCGGACCGTCGTGAGCGCATTAAGGACGGGGAAGTGCTCGAGGTTCTTGACGCTGCCGAGATGCTGGCCGAAGACCTCATGCTCGCCATGCGCATGAGCAGGGGTTTTTCCATTGAAGATGCCGAAGACGCTGCTTTGGTGTTCGATCAGCTACCTGAAGTGCTCGGTGACCTCATGGCTGATGACCTCGTCGAACTTCGCGACAGGCGCTTCCGCCCCACCACCCGCGGCTGGCTCTGCGGTAACCAACTCTACGCCCGCCTCCTTGCCCTCGCTTAGTAAAGTGGGACACCGAGCCGGGATCCCTGTCCCACCTGGCACCGGTGCCGTAGGCGGGGAATTCCGTTGAGAGTTCGTGAGTTTTAGCACTCTCTTTGTAAGACTGCTAGAATAGCAGGTTGGACGCAAAGGAGGATGCTCGAGGAAGGAGGAGCCGTGCTGTCCGAACGAAGAAGGATGATTCTGGCTGCTCTTATCGAGGAGTACATCGCGCACGCGACGCCCGTCGGCTCTCGTACGCTTACCGAGCGCTACCGTTTGGGCGTGAGCCCCGCCACCGTACGCAACGATCTTTCCGCGCTTGAAGATGCGGGCTACATAACGCAGCCGCATACTTCGGCCGGCCGTATTCCCACCGACGCAGGCTACCGCGCTTTCGTCGATGCGCTCCTTGCTTCGGAACTCGTGAACGAAGAGCCCCCTCATCAGGATATCGTCAATCAACTGCGCGCGAACGCCACCGAGCTCGACTCTCTCATGGAGCAAACCTCCGCCGCGCTTTCGCGTCTGACCGACTGCCTTTCGGTTGTGGTTGCGCCAACCATCGTCACGGCGCATCTCCGCCAACTGTCCCTCATTTCCATGACCAACCGCCGTGCGCTCATCGTCATCGTGGTGGAAGATGGCCAGGTGATCGATCGGCAGATCAGCTTCGCCGAAGAGGTTTCTCCCGAGGAACTTGCGCGCGTTCAGAATCTGCTGAATGGCATCTTCGTCGGAAAGTCGCCTGCTCAGATCAAGCAGCACTTCAACGTGAACGCAAACGAGTTTTTGGCTGACCCGCTTGCGCATCGCATCTTGGGTGAGGTTGTCGAATGCCTGCACGAACGCTCGGGTTCGAAGGCCCATCGCGATGGCGTTTCGGCTCTTCTGCGTAAACCCGAGTTCAGCACGGCAGCTTCGATTCTTCCCATCATGCAGGTACTCGAGGATGACACCATCCTGTTCCACGTGCTTGACGATGCCCTTCTTTCCGACGCCCGCTTTATGGTGCGCATCGGCCAGGAAAACACCGCTGTTAGCTTGCCCGGTTTCTCGGTGGTGGCAAGTCAGTACGGTAGAGGCGAATCCTCTGGCGTAGTGGCCGTTATCGGTCCTACGCGCATGGACTATCAAAAGGTAATACGCGCAGTACGCGCTGCTCAGCAAGCCCTCAAGGACGAATAGTCCTTAGGGCCTTGATTTAGAAAGGTAAGCATAAGGCCATGGCCAGAGATCTTTATGAAGTCATCGGCGTGTCGAAGGACGCGTCGGAAGCTGAAATTAAGAAGGCCTTCCGCAAGAAGGCGCGCGAACTTCATCCGGATGTGAACAAGGCGCCGGACGCCGAAGACCAGTTCAAAGAGCTGAACGAGGCCTACGACGTTTTGTCCGACCCGCAGAAGCGCGCCCAGTACGACCGTTTCGGCACCATTCCGGGTGCCGCGGGTGCCAACCCATACGGTGGAGGCGGCTACGTTGACCTCGAGGATCTTTTCGGCGGCGGCTTCGGTGGCATGGGCGACATCTTCTCCACCTTCTTCGGTGGTCAGGGAGCGGGCGCGCGACAGGTGCGCAAGAACGGTCGTGACATGGGCATCGGCCTGCGCGTAACGCGTGAGGAAGTGGCCAACGGCGTGAAGAAGGAGATCGTTTACGATCGCTTGGCGCCTTGCCCCGATTGCGATGGCAAGGGCTTCGGCGAAAACGGCAAGACGGTCACCTGCCCTGAATGCAACGGCCAGGGTCGCGTGGTTACCGTGCAGCAAACCTTCTTGGGCAACATGCAATCGGCCACTACGTGCACGCGGTGCCAAGGCATGGGCTCGGTTATCGACAACCCCTGCCCTGAGTGCGAGGGCCAGGGTCGTGTGCCTGACCGCCAGCGCGTATCGGTCGACATTCCCGTGGGAATCCGCGATGGCCAGCAGCTTCGCATTTCCAATTTCGGCGAGGCGGGCATCCAGGGGGCCGCAGCGGGCGACCTTATCGTTACGGTGCGCATTGTTCCGCATGAGTTCTTCGAGCGCGACGGCGATGACCTGCATTGCAGCGTGAAGATCTCCATGGTGCAAGCGGCTCTTGGCGGAGAAGTGGAGGTCGACGGCATTTTCGAGGACGAAGAGGTCGAGATCGACATCCCCGAGGGTTGCCAGCATGGTCAGGTGGTGCGCGTGCGCAATTACGGCATGCCGCGCCTGCGCAGCACCAACCGTGGTGATCTGTACGCCCATATCGAGGTTGTCATCCCCAAGCGCCTCTCGAAGCGAGAGCGTGAAATCCTCGAGGAGCTTGCCGAGGAGATGGGAGAGGAAGTGAACGAGAAGCGCACCCCGCTCCAAAAGCTCCGTGACATTTTTGACTAATTTGGTTGCGTCGGCCTGACGGCCGCCGCGCCCTTCGACGCTGCGCGCGTCTGTGGCACCCACCCTTGCCGCCTGGGTGTTCCGTCGGCCTAACGGCCGACGGATCCCTCGATGCTGCGCTGCCCTGTAGCACCCGGCCTTGCCGCTTTCTTGCTTTCCCTCGCGTACGCAGTACGCTCGGCCGCAAGACACGTCAATTCCGGGCACTACAGGGCCGCTCGCTGACTTCCTTGGGCGACCCTGCTATTCTTTTGAATCGTACTTACTACGCCAACCCGTGAGATGAGGTACTCGATGTCTCTACCGCATTTCTTTCTTGAGGAGCAGGTTCTTGCCCACGAGGGTGAGGCGGCGTTTCCGCTGCGTTTGGCGCGTGATGATGCGAAGCATGCGCGCGTGCTTCGCCTTGCGCCTGGCGAGCATATTGCGGTCGTGGATGCCTCTCGTGACTACTTCGAGTGTGAGATCGTTGACTTCAGCGATGAGATTCCGGTTGTCCGCATAGCCCGCAGGTCGGAGGATGACGAAAGCGAACCTACCGTTATTTTAGTGCAGGGGCTTCCCAAGGCCGATAAGCTTGAGATGGTCATTCGGCATGCTACGGAGATTGGCGTGTCGGGCTTCGTGCCTATGAAGTGCTCTCGATCGATCGTGAAGCTCGATGACAAGAAGGCTGCCTCGAAGGTTGATCGTTGGGTATCTATTGCCAAAAGCGCCGCTATGCAGTCGGGCCGCCGCTTCGTGCCTGAGGTCAGCGCGCCTCTAAGCGTACGTGAGGTGTGCGAGCTGGTAAGCCAAGCAACTGCCGTGCTCATCTGTTGGGAAGAGGCTCCGCAGACGGCTAACCTTGCCGAAGCTCTACGCGCTGGGCTTGTTGCCTGCCGCGTCGATCGTTCGATTGCCGATGCGCGTGTTGCGGTAGTTGTTGGCCCTGAAGGAGGCCTGACTTCTGAAGAGGTTGAGGCGCTGCTTAACTGCAATCCTCGCGCGGCGCTGGTTTCGCTCGGACCCTCAATTTTGCGTACGGAAACTGCTGGCCTCATTGCCCCCGCGCTTGCCCTGTATGAACTTGGCGGATTGGGCGCGTCTTTCAAGAGCGTGGGTGCTTAGCGTATGCGCGGCTGCGTTGTTAACCTCGGATGCAAGGTAAACCGAGTCGAATCCGATTCCTACGAGAAGGCTATTGCCGAGCGTGGCTGGAGCTTCGTCGAAGCCGATGCTGATCTTGTGGTGGTAAACACGTGCACGGTAACGGGTGAGGCCGAGAAGAAAACACGCAAAGCCGTGCGCCAGGTGCTGCGAAACCATCCTCGTGCGCGTGTGCTCGTCACCGGCTGCGCTGCCGCCATCAGCCCCGATGTGTTTACATCCATGAACGAGCGCGTCGCCGTGGTGGGGAAGGCCGAATCGCTCCAGAAGGTTTTCGAGGTTCTTGATGAGTTAAGCGCGAGCGCTGCGGGCGTGTATGAGCCGAAGCGCACGCGCGTGGGCGTCAAGGTGCAGGACGGCTGCGACAATGCGTGCACGTACTGCATCGTGCATGTAGCGCGTGGCCGTGCCCATAGCCGTCCGCTTGATGAAGTTCGCAGGGAAGTGGTCGCGCTTGCCGAGGCGGGCGTTCGCGAGATTGTGTTGTCGGGCATAAACATTGGCTCCTACGACTTCGAAGGCGTGCGTCTTGCCGACATGCTGAAAGCGCTGCTCGCTGATACCGAATGTTTGCATGGCGAAGGCGAAGCCCCCGTGCGCTTTAGGGTTTCAAGCATCGAGCCCATGGACGTTTCGGACGAGTTCATCCGCCTTATGGCCTCGGCGGGCGGTCGTGTCTGCCGCCATTTGCACTTACCGCTGCAATCTGGCTCAAGCAAGGTGCTGCGTGAGATGGCCCGTCCTTACGATGCCGAAGACTTTCGGCTGCTGGTCGATTCCATCCGCACACACGTACCCGAAATCTCACTCAGCACCGACATAATCGTCGGCTTTCCAGGTGAGACGGAAGAGGATTTTCAAGACACGCTCGAGCTGGCCCGCTATTGTGCCTTCTCGAAGATCCATGTTTTCCCCTACTCGAAGCGTGAGGGAACGCCCGCTGCCGCGCGCACCGATCAGGTGGAGCACGCCGTCAAGCTCGAGCGCGCTCGTATCCTACGTCGCTTTTCCGACGAATTACGCGAGCGGGATTACGCCATGCGTTTTGGCTCAACTGAGTACGTACTTGTAGAAGCTGAAGGCCTTGGCATGACTGAAAGCTACCATGAGATTCCCGTTCCAAGCCATCTTCCTCAAGGTGCCCTTGTTCCACTAAATCTGTAAAGATTGGGATGTGCCCCATGTGCGGTCTAACACGAAATGGACACATCTGGGCATTGCGCTTGCCGCATGCGTTACAATGTGCGCATGACTGATAACACGCAAATCATCCTTACGGTTCCGGCCAGTATATCCATGGCGCTCATTGTCGGCGAGGCTGATGAGATCCTGCGCCTTATCGAGCGGGCATTTTCCGCGCGCATCACTGTGCGTGGAGATACCATCGTGCTTGAGGGCGACCCCATCGAGGTGCAAACGCTTACCGCCCTGTTCAGCGATCTCATTAAGCTTGTCGAGTCGGGCGAAGCGCCAACGACGAGTTATGTGCGTCGAACCATCGAGCTTCTTCGCACCGCTGAGTTCGCACCCGGGGCCCTGCGTGAGGACATCGTGCTCACCTACCGCGGCAAGGCCATCCGTCCTAAGACGAGTGGCCAAAAGCGCTACGTGGATGCCATCCGCGAAAACACTATTACCTTTGGCATCGGGCCTGCGGGCACCGGTAAGACTTACCTTGCCATGGCCATGGCGGTTGCTGCGCTCAAGCGTAAAGAGGTCGGACGCATCATCCTCACGCGCCCCATCGTTGAGGCGGGGGAGAACCTGGGCTTTCTGCCCGGCACCTTGCACGAGAAGGTTGACCCTTACATTCGCCCGCTTTACGACGCGCTCTACGATATGACCGACATGGAGCGCGCCAACGTGCTCATCGAGAATGGCACCATAGAAATTGCCCCCCTTGCGTTCATGCGTGGCCGCACTTTAAATGACAGCTTCATCATCCTTGATGAGGCGCAAAACACCACGCCCGAACAGATGAAGATGGTCCTCACGCGTCTGGGCTTCGGCTCGAAGATCGTCATCACGGGCGATATCA
>JAFSHA010000156.1 GCA_017440565.1 Eggerthellaceae bacterium
CCTCATAGCCTATTGACTCTTTTCTAAAACGCCCGGAATCCCGGGCGTTTTTGCTTGGGGGCCACGGTATTATGTGGCGTACAGGCTCAAGCGCCTTCCGTTCGTCTTGATTGCTTCTGACTCGTAGGGGAGAGTGACTTCATGAAGCGCGATTATCCTAATCTTTGCAAACCCATTAAGATCGGCCCGTACACGCTGCGCAACCGCATGTGCTCGGCGCCGCTTGGAGCGACCGATATCCTTGCCGATGGCACGCCTGGCCCTCGTACGTTAGGCTTCTACGAGGCGCGCGCGAAGGGTGGCGCTTCCATCGTGACCGTCAGCGAGTTGGTGGTTCATCCCGAGACGGACGGCTCGCAAATGCTTCGCCTGAGCCTTTCGACCCCTGGCCAGCTTGGTCAGTTCGCCTACGTGGCCGACGCCATCAAGCGCCACGGCGCCTTGGCCAGCATCGAGCTTTCGCATTCCGGCCAGTACGCGGGCACGTACATGGTTGACAAGAAGGCGAAAGCCGAGCTGTGCATGTACGGCCCTTCTGACGGCACGCGTCCCGACGGCATTCCGGTGAAGGCCCTTACGAAGGAGCAGATCGCCGATATCGTGGCAGCTTATGCCAATGCGGCAGCCCTTGCCAAGCGTGCGGGTTTCGAGATGTGCATGGTGCATGCGGGTCATGGTTGGCTTATCAACCAGTTCCTCTCCCCGTACTTCAACAAGCGCACCGACGAATACGGCGGCTCGCTTGAGAACCGCGTTCGCTTCGCGCGCGAGATCCTTACCGCCGTGCGCGAGGAGTGCGGCCCGCGTTTCCCCATTGAGCTGCGCATGAGCGGCTCGGAGCTGTTCGATGGCGGTTATGATCTCGAAGAAGGATGCCGCATCGCTGCAGCGCTCGAGGATCTGGTTGACGTCATCCAGGTGTCCGCCGGCTCTTACCAGTTCGGCTTCTCGATCACGCACCCCTCCCAATTCAGGGCGCACGGCTGCAACGTTTATCTCGCGGAGGAAATCAAGAAGCACGTGAGCGTGCCCGTCGCCACCTTGGGCGGCCTCTCCGATCCTGATCAGATGGAGTCTATCATCGCAGAGGGTAAGGCCGACATAGTGGTCATGGGCCGCGCGCTTCTGGCTGACCCCGAGATTCCCAACAAGATCATGGCCAACGAAGGCGAAAGCGTAGTGAAGTGCTTGCGCTGCTTCGTGTGCATGGCTGAGCGCCCCGTCACCCAGACGCGTCGTTGCGCCGTGAACCCGCGTATCGGCCGCGAGTTCGAGGGTCACGTGGTGGCGCCGGCTGCAGTCAAAAAGCGCGTGCTGGTGGTTGGCGGCGGCATTGCGGGCCTGAAAGCGGCGGAAACGGCTGCATTGCGCGGGCATGATGTGACGCTGTGCGAAGCCGAGGGGGCTCTTGGCGGAATCCTTCGTACCGAGGCGGCGCTTCCCTTTAAGGAGGACATGTATAACCTGGGCGTCACCTACGCGCATCTGGTTGAGAAGGCCGGCGTTGACGTTCGCTTGAATACCAAGGTCGATGCCGCCTTCGTCGATGAGTTTGCCCCCGATGCCCTTATCGTAGCCGTCGGCTCGGAGGCCCTTTCCCTTCCCGTCCCCATTGAAGAGGGCGCGCGGGTTCTTTCCATCGACGACCTCTATCTCGAAGGCGCCGAGGTGGGTGAGGAAGTCGTGGTGGTTGGTGGCGGCCTCACCGGATGCGAGTGCGGCCTGCTTATGCGCCAGAAGGGCAAGGCCTCTCATGTGGTCGAGATGCGTGAGGGCCTTGCCATCGATGCGAACATTCGTCAGAGGCCTATCCTGCTTGCCGAGCTTGAAGCCGCAGGGGTTGACGCCGTTCTAAACGCCCGCGCTCTGCGCGTGACGGCCGAGGGTGTGGTCGTTTCCCAAGACGGGCAGGAGCGCCTGATTCCGGGCGATACCGTGGTGTGCGCTATCGGCCAGCGTTCGCGCGCCGAGGCGGTTGACCAGCTGCGCGACGGTGCGCCGTTCGTGCGCATCATCGGCGACGCGCGTCGTCCCGCAAACATCACAACGGCCATCTACGAGGCCTTCCACGCCGCGATGGACATCTAAGGAGACTGCATTAGCGTATCTTCTTTCGGCGAATGAGCGCCCGGATCCCCGGGCGCTCATTCGTCTAAGGCCGTTTTTACACACAACTATGGTTTGATGTGGAATAGGAGAAAGGCTCTTGCGAGCTGGCGCAACGTTAGCGGGGCAAATGAACCTAAATGGGTGGGAAATCGAAATTTAACGGTTTACCTATTTCGTTTAGTAGGATAATACGCGTTTATGAAAACCCGATGCATGCTGGAAACGTCCTCGCGGGCTTGATGCCAAGGGGGCGAAAATGGTTGAGCGTTGGGTTGGAGTAACAGCCTAAAAGAGTACGGAGAAAACCATGACGCAAGAAGAGAACAGACTGGGTAAGAAAATCGTCACGCTGCGCACCGCGCATCACCTTTCGGCGCAAGACCTCGCCGATCGCTGCAGCTGCGAGCTTTCCGTCATTGAGGACCTCGAGTCCGGCAAGGCCCCTGCCTCTCTTGCGCCGCTAATCAAGATTACCCGCGCCCTTGGCGTTCGCCTGGGTACCCTCATGGACGACGACGAGGATTTTGGTCCCGCCTACATCAATGAGGACCAGATGGTCGAGGTCGAGCGCGTAAAGTCGCTGCAGACCGCCAACGACGGCCATGACCTGAGCTACTTCAGCCTGGCTGCCGGCCGTCCGTCCCGCCACATGGATCCCTTCATCATCACGGTTGACCCGAAGGGCGAAACCGATCATGAGCTCGTGGGCCATGAGGGCGAGGAATGGCTCTACGGCATGGAGGGTTGCATCGAGATCGAGTATGGCAAGGAGATCTACATCCTGCATCCCGGCGAGAGCATCTACTACGACTCCATCGTGCCTCATCAGGTGCGCGCCCACGACGGCCAGAAGGCGAAGTTCCTGGCCTGCGTGTACACCCCCCTGTAAGGGATAGGAAAGACTATCACGCGCTGCGGTCCTGGGGGCGGGGCATCCCGCGCGCAGTTCCGCAGCGTCGAAAACAGCCCAGTGGGCTGTTTTCCAAAGCGAGGACTGTCTGAGCACGGGGTGCCCCGCCCCCAGAACCGCAGCGCCCCATTGCTTTCACATAGACAAGAGGAACCATCATGGCTGAAGAAACAAAGCGAGAGCCCCAGCCGGGCGATATCGATTATCCGCTGCATTCCGAAAAGACCATCGGTCGCTACTTCCGCGACATGGTGGCCATCGATCCCGACCATGAGTTCGTGGTCTATCCCGACCGCGACCTGCGTTGGACCTACAAAGACTTCGACGAGCGCACCGACGCGCTTGCTAAGGGCCTGCTTGCCATCGGCATGAAGCCGGGTGACCACCTGGGCGTGTGGGCGCGCAACATCCCCGACTGGCTGACTTTCATGTACGCCACCGCCAAGGTGGGTATCGTCATGGTCACCGTGAACCCCGTGTACAAGGGCCACGAGGTGGCCTACGTGCTCAAGCAGTCGGATATGAAGGCGCTCTGCATCATCGACGCCTACCGTGATGTCGACTACATCAAGATCATCCGCGAGCTCGTACCCGAATCGCTCGAGCAGCCGCGTGGCTTCCTCGACAGCGAGGAATTCCCCTGCCTGAAGAACCTCATCTACATGGGCCCGGAAAAGCATCGCGGCTTCTACAGCGTGCCCGAGCTCATGCTGCTCGGCCAGCATAGGCCCGATTCCGACCTCGAGTGGGCAGAGGCTCAGTTCGACAACAACGACGTCGTCATGATGCAGTACACGAGCGGCACCACCGGCTACCCCAAGGGCGTCATGCTCACGCATCGCAACATCCTCAACAACGGCTTTTTCATCGGCGAGGGTCAAAAGCTCGGGCCCGACGATCGCGTCTGCCTGCCTGTGCCCTTCTTCCACTGCTTCGGCTGCGTGCTGGGCGTCATGGCCAACCTCACGCATCGCTCGACCATGATCATCGTCGAGGACTTCAACGCGAGCCTCGTTTTGCAGGCGGTGCACAAGGAGCGTGCCACGGCGCTTTACGGTGTGCCCACCATGTTCATTGCCGAGCTCAACCATCCCGAGTTCGACCAGTATGACCTCACGAGCCTGCGTACGGGCATCATGGCCGGAAGCCCGTGCCCGCCAGACACCATGCGCGAGGTCATGGAGCGCATGCACATGCGCGACGTTACCATCTGCTACGGCCTCACCGAGACGAGCCCCGTGTTCACGCAGACTTCGGCCGATGACGACATCATGCACAAGTGCGAGACGGTCGGCAAGAAGCATCCGCCTGTCGACGTGCGCGTGATCGACCCCGACGACGGGCACATCTGCGGGCCCGGTGAGCACGGCGAGCTGTGCTGCAAGGGCTACAACGTTATGAAGGGCTACTACAAGATGCCCGAGGAAACCGCGCGCGCCATCGACGCTGATGGCTACCTGCATTCTGGCGACCTGGGCACCGTTGACGAAGACGGCTACTATCGCGTGACGGGCCGCATCAAGGACATGATCATCCGCGGCGGCGAGAACATCTACCCGCTTGAGATCGAGAACTTCCTGCTGGGCATGCCCGAAATCCTCGACGCGCAGGTGGTGGGCGCGCCCGACGAGAAGTACGGCGAGATCGTGGTTGCGTTTGTGCGCGTGCATCCCGGTCACGAAGACCTCACGGAAGACGACGTGCGCCAGTGGTCCATCCCGCGCATCGCGCGCTACAAGGTGCCCAAGCGCGTGTTCATCGTGGACGACTTCCCCATGACGCCGTCCATGAAGATCCAGAAGTTCAAGCTGCGTGAGATGGCCGCCGAGCTGGTAGGAGCGGCAAAGTAGCGACTCGGACGGCTTGCCGTTCCGGTTTTCTTCCTTCTGTTTCGGCGCCAACCCGCCGCTCGCTTCTTTTTCGGAGGCGAGCGGCGGGAGCTGTTGGTCGATCGAAGGTTAAAACGGCGTAAACCCTTCGTTACGGCGCTCGAAAAGATGGTTCGTTTTCGTATCGCCGGCAATGCTTGCTTTGCTAGCGTGTTCGTCGTTCTTGCGATTGCGGTAGAAGGGAGACCAGTATGGGGCCGCATC
>JAFSHA010000157.1 GCA_017440565.1 Eggerthellaceae bacterium
GGATGCTCGCAGTGCCATCATGCGCTCGGAACTAAACGAGCTGTTTGGGTATAACGTTTTGTCGGCTTAGGGGAGCTTGGTTGACCTGACCGCGAGGGCGCGGGCGAGGAGCTCAGTCGCTCAGACAGTCCTGAGCTCGCGCGAACAGCCCACTGGGCTGTTCGGCTCGTGCGGAACTCGCTTTGTGAGCACCTCGCCCGCGCCCTCGCTGCGTTGACGGGGTGGCTGGCATGCTAATGCCAGCCTGCGAGAGCTTTGTGAGCACCTCGCCGGCGCCTTTGCTGCGTTGATGGAGTGGCTTCATCTGGATGGAGGGGAAATGGCGGAAAGCCATAGCATACACAGGCCTACGCTTGAGGAGCGGGCGGCGGAGTATGAGCGCGACATGACGCTTTCTGCGACCGTGTCCTACCATGGTGCGCCGTTTTGCGGGTTTGCGAAGCAGCCAGGCCAGCTGACGGTGCAGGGAGAGATCGAGCAGGCCCTTTCGCTTCTGTTCCGTCGCGATGTGGCCGTCGTGTGCTCGGGGCGCACCGATGCGGGCGTGCACGCCCGGGCTCAGGTGATAAGCTTCGACGTCGACGAGGCAGAATTGCGCGACAGAACGCTCGACTCCCTGTGTCGCTCGCTGAATGCGCTTACCCACGATGCGATTTCGGTGCGCAATGTCGAGAGGCGTCCCCGTGGCTTTTCCGCCCGCTTCGATGCGCAGTGGCGCGAGTACCGCTACCGTATTTGCAACAGGGACGTTGCGCCGGTGTTTGCGCGCGATCTTTCCTGGCATGTCAAGCAGCCGCTTGACGTTACGGCCATGGAGACCGCTGCCTCCTTCCTCATTGGCGAGCATGACTTCAAGAGCTTTTGCATGGCGGCTTCCGCCGAGGGCAAGCCGACGTGTCGCAACGTGCATGAGATCTCGTTTTTCGAAGAGGAGATATGTGGCGAGCCGATGCTGGTCATCAAGGTGGTGGGCAACGCCTTCCTGCATTCGATGGTTCGCACCATCGTGGGCACGCTTGTGACGGTGGGGCGCGGGCAGCGTGCGCCCGAATGGGTGTGCGACGTGCTTGAGGCGCGCGATCGCACGGCGGCGGGGGAGAACGCCCCGGCTTGCGGGCTTATGTTTTGGCACGTGGAGTACTAGCATGGCCGCGCGGGGAAAGCACGGGGCCTCATCGGGCGTTACGGGCGCAGGGCGCAAGGCGTTTCTCGAGGCACGCGCGCAAAGCACCCCCGCCATTCAGGCCGCGCGCGATTCGCTGACATCCCGTTTCGAGACGACGGGGGAGCGTGGCGCCTCTGGTGTGCCAGGCGCCTTCTCCCTTCTGTATGAAAGCGAAGACGGGCGCCTTCGCCTGTTCCAAACCTCCGACGGGCATCTTTGCGCCGTTGACTCTTCGCGCTTGGCATAGGTGTCGGCGTGCTGGGCGCCTGACAAGCCGCCCTCTGATAGAGAAGCCTCGCTGTTGCGTTTAGGGTTTTCACGCGAAGGGCCTTTCAACCTCCATCAGTTCCATGTATACGTCCGTTTTGTAGACCCTTTGAGCCGAATTGTGGAGAGAAATTCACAAATTCGCGTATAATATCGGCCTTATGTATCCGCTTTCCGTCTGCGACCGCAGGGTTTTGACGGGGATCGCGAAAGATGGAGCTCGACGGCTTCGCCCGACGCCCTCCTTTCAGGTCCCTTCGAGCGCAGGGGGAAAAGAGAAAACTCCTTGCGCATGCGCGCGAAGGAGGGGATGGGGTAAACCATGTCCAACAAGACCGAACGCGCTGCCTGGTCGGGCAAGTGGGCGTTCATTCTGGCTGCGGCCGCTTCTGCGGTCGGCCTGGGAAACATGTGGCGTTTCCCGTATCTGGCGGCGAAGTACGGCGGCGGCACCTTCTTGCTGACCTACATCGTGCTGGTGTTCACCTTCGGCGCCTCCATGCTTCTGCTTGAGACCGCACTTGGTCGCAAGACCGGCATGTCGGCCATCGGTGCGTTCAAGCACTACGGCAAGAAGTACGCCATCATCGGCATTCTGACTTCGGCCATCCCGTTCATCATCGTGCCTTACTACTGCATCATTGGCGGTTGGGTCACGAAGTTCATGGTGGGCTATCTGGTTGACGGCCCGCTGGCCATTGCTGCGCCCGACGGTGCGTACTTCGTCGACTTCGTGTACGGCGACATGTCCACCTACGTCTGGATGGCCGTGTTCATGGCCATCGCGTTTGCGGTTGTCGCGCTGGGCGTCAAAGGCGGTATCGAGAAGGTCAACCTGGTCATGATGCCGGCGCTTATCGTGCTGGCCGTCGGCATTGCCGTCTACACCATGACCATGCCTGGCGCCCTTGACGGCGTCCTGTACTACCTCACGCCTGACATCAGCAAGTTCTCGCCCGAGCTTGTCATTGGCGCTCTGGGTCAGATGTTCTACAGCCTCTCGCTGGCCATGGGCATCATGATCACCTACGGTTCCTACCTGGCCAAGAAGGAAAGCCTCACTCAGTCCGTCGTCCGCGTGGGCGGCTTCGACTTGGGTGTTTCCTTCCTCGCTGGTCTTATGATCGTCCCGGCCGCCTTCGTGGCCATGGGTTCTGCCGAGGCTGTTGCCGCTAAGGCCGGCCCGTCGCTCATGTTCATCACGCTGCCTGGCGTGTTCACCGAAATGGGCGGCATGGCCACCGTCATCGGCTTCCTGTTCTTCTTGCTGGTGTTCTTCGCCGCACTTACTTCCGCCATCTCGCTTACCGAGACCTGCGTCTCCATCGTCGAGGACGGCACGAAGTGGTCGCGCAAGAAGTCCATGGTCGTCGTGTTTGCGTTCATCTTCCTGTTTGGCGCCTTCATCAACATGGGCTACAACGTGCTCATCAGCGTTGAGCCGCTTGGCCCGGGCACGCAGCTGCTCGACTTCGCCGACTTCATCACCAACTCCGTGATGATGCCCATCGCCGCGCTGCTTACCTGCGTGTTCGTGGGCTGGCTCATCAAGCCGCAGGAGATCATCGACGAGATCAAGATCTCCAGCCCCTTCAAGCTGGAGAAGGCTTGGACCGTCATGATCAAGTACATCGCTCCGGTGCTGCTGGTCGTCATCCTGGTCGCTTACGTTGCCCAGACCTTCGGCTTCATCAGCTTCTAGCTTGAACGAGACCGAATGAAGCGAGGCGCCCCGTTTGGGGCGCCTCGTTGTGTATGGGGTGCAAAAGCGTCCGAGAGGGGTCGGGGGATGGCGAGCACAGTGCGCACCGCGCCCGCCATCCCCCGACCCCCTTCGGGCGTGGGCGGTTAGAGTTGACCCTCCTGGAAGGCTCGGGCGGCGGCTCGGGCTTTCTCGTGGGCGTCGCGCGCATCGGGCAGGAGGCGTGCAGCGGTTTCAGGGCTGCCTTCGCGCAGGGCATGGCAGATTTGGCTTGCGAGGTCGTAGAGCCGTGAGAAGGAAAGGTTGCCGGCAACGCCCTTGAGCGCGTGGGCCTCGCGATAGGCTTGGTCCCAGTCGCCTGCCTCCAAGGCCGCATCCATGCCGATGAAGTGCTCGTTGGCCGCGTATTTTCCGGCAAGACGCCGATACAGGTCGAGGTTTCCGCCGAATCGGTCAAGCGCGTCTTCGTAATCTATTCCGTACGGGGAGAAGGCTTCTGCTGTCATGGACTTTTCCTTTCGCTCGGGGTGGACGCTATTCTTGGGTAAAGTGTAGCGCCAAACGTGAATGACCGACGGCGGTTTCCGCAATGTTGACGAACCGTCATTTGCGTCGGGGTTTAGGTTGCGTCACGCCGTTCGCCTTGCCCGAAATCCTGATTATCTGTTTTTGCGATAGCTAATCACCGAGACTTTGGATAATCAGCTGGAGGATCGTGCGCGTATAATTAATCCTCGCAATTTTTGCTACGTTACCAACTTGTTAACGATGGCGGCTTTTAGGGCCGCCATCGGTGCGAATGGGGAATTCAAACGTGATCGAAATAAAAGACCTCAATAAGGTTTTCGAGGCGCGCGGCGGCAGCCACCATGCCTTGCGCGATGTGAACCTTACCATTAATGATGGCGACATTTTCGGCATCATCGGCCAGTCGGGTGCGGGCAAGTCGACGCTCGTGCGTTGCATCAACCTGCTCGAGCGCCCCACGTCGGGCTCCATTGTCATCGACGGCAAGGACATCACGGGCTATCAGGGCCGTGACCTGCTCGACTTGCGTGCCGGCATCGGTATGATCTTCCAGCACTTCAGCCTGTTCCAGCAGCGTACGGTGCTGCAAAACGTCACCTTCCCGCTCGAGCTTCGCAAGGAGCCCAAGGCCAAGCGCGAGGCGCGTGCCCGCGAGCTTTTGGAGGCAGTGGGCATGGCCGGCTACGAGAGCCGCTACCCGAGCGAGCTTTCCGGCGGTCAGCAGCAGCGCGTCGCCATTGCCC
>JAFSHA010000158.1 GCA_017440565.1 Eggerthellaceae bacterium
ACGACCTGCGGGACGTCTCGCCGGTGAATGGGTTGAAGGCGCAGGCCTTGATGCTTCTCGCGTGGACGTCGAGTCCGATGAAGGTTGTATAATCCATGAGCGAGCCCCTCTCGTGCGTGCGGCAACCTGGCCGATTGCCGGTTTTGGATAGACGCTGACCATTATCGGCCCCGACCCGCGGATTATTCGACTTGACGACGGTACGAAGCAGGGGCTCGCAATGTTCTGCTCATATCGTCTTGAACGCGAGTGAGTTTGAGAGGTGGATCGGGCGAGTTTGTTTGATGGGGGACAGTGGCCGAGCTGGGCGTGGCGTTTGGCGGGGGCAGTGGCCGAGCTGGGCGGTGGCCGAGCTGGACGTGGCGTTTGGCGGGGGCAGTGGCCGAGCTGGGCAGGTTTGTCTGACGGGGGGGGGTGGTGGCCGAACTGGGCGTGGTGGTTTGCGCCCGGAGGCGTACAATGGGGGTAGACGTTTCGGCGCTTCGATGACGTTCGATTAGACGTCTCGACGTTTCGGCGCCTCGACAGCGCTCAATTAAAAGTATCGGCGCTTGGATGCGCCTTGTGTTGCGGAAAGGACCCTCCCATGCTGTTTAAAGACATCGCCATCATCGACGAGAACTTCGAGTACCAAGAAGGCTGCTGGGTGGGCGTGACGGACGATCGCATTGCCTACATCGGCGCCGAGGCGCCAGCAGACGCCGCTGCGTACGGCGAAGTGTACGACGGCGCGGGCAAGCTTATGATGCCGGCTCTTTACAACGCGCACTCGCATGCGCCCATGACGCTGCTGCGCGGGTTCGCCGAGAATCTGCCGCTCCAGCGTTGGCTCAACGAGAAATGCTGGCCCTTCGAAGCCAAGATGACCCCCGAGGACAACTATTGGGCCACCGTCCTTGCCTGCGCGGAAATGGCGCGCTACGGCGTGGTGGGCTTCTCCGACATGTACTACGCCACGCCCGAGCGTGCGAAAGCCGTCGTGGAGGCGGGGCTTAAGGCGAACCTGTGCGAGGGCCTCATCGCCTTCGAGCCGAAGCCTTACGCTTCTTACCCTATTTGCCAGATGAACGAGCAGTACGTAGCCACGTTGCACGGCATGGCCAACGGGCGCATCCTCATGGACTACAACATTCATGCGGAATACACCTCCAATCAGCAGGTTTGCGAGGACATCGCCGCCATTGCGAAGGCGAAAGGCCTGCGTCTGCACATCCACTTGAGCGAAACGGCTTCCGAAGTGGCGGAATGCCGCGAGCGTCACGATGGGATGTCGCCCGTCAAGTACTTTGAGAGCATCGGCGTGCTCGACCTGCCCGTCACCGCCGCGCATTGCGTGTGGCTTGACGACGAGGATATGGACATCATGGCCGAGAAGGGCGTGTTCGTGGCGAACAACCCCGCATCCAACATGAAGCTCGGCAGCGGCTTTGCGCGCATTCCCGAAATGCTCGCGCGCGGTATGAACGTGTGTCTGGGCACCGACGGCATGGCGTCGAACAACAGCCACGACATGTTTGCCGACATGTACCTCATGGGGCTTATCTACAAGGGATCGACGCTCGACCCGGCCGTGGTCACGCCGCAGCAGGTGCTGCGCGCCGCCACGCGTACGGGTGCGCTTTCGCAGGGCCGCGAGGACTGCGGCCTGCTGAGGGAGGGCATGAAGGCTGACGTGTGCGTGCTTGACGTGACGGGCCCGCAATGGTGCCCCATGACCGACCCCGTGTACAACGTGGTGTTCTCGGGTGCGGGCTCTGATGTGGTGCTCACCCTGTGCGACGGTCAGGTGGTGTATCGCGACGGCGCATGGCCCACGATTGACCTCGAGCGCGCTAAGGCCGAGGTGGCGGCGCGCGCTAAGCGCATCATCGCCGAGCTGTAAAGCGGCTGGAATCAACGGGGCCCTGCCTGGACGGTCAATCGATCGCATCCAGGCAGGGCCCCGTTTGTTGCTTAAAGCGCGCGATCTACAGGTCGATCAGCGTGTCGTCTCCCAGCATGAGTTTGGTGAAGCCGCATTGGCGCATGAACTCGCGGCAGGTGGGGATGTCGAGGCCGCGACTTTGGGAGGTCTCCTCGGCGGTGTCGCGCGGGTTTACGCCAGTTTCAGCGGTGATCATGTTCGCGCCTGAAATGTAGCCCATGGGCGTGTATTCGTGGATGCCTAGGATGGGAATGTTGCGGGCGGCAATGTTGGCAAGCGCCTGAACGGCAACGATATGCGAGAGCCTGAAGTCGGTGATGGTTCCCCTATCTGCAAACGGCGTGCCGGGAACGGGCGTGCGCTTCATGCAGCCGCTCTGAATGCTGCCAAGTTCGATGCTGAACAGAATGTGCTCGGCGAGTTCCTCGTTGGTGTGCTCGGGGCCGATGGGTTCGACGGCGTCCATGATGTCGAGGCCGGCTTCCTTGGCGTTGCGCATGGTCTGCTTGCGCTCCTCGGCGCTAAACGGCGTGACCTCGCCTTCGCCCAAGCGCCAGCAGTGGTACACCGCGTCGACGCCCGCCTCCTTCATGCGGCGGAAATCCTCAACGCTCGAGTCGCCCACGTTCGAGATGATCTTCGTGGGGCCGGTCACGTTGGCCTTCACGAGCGCCACCTTCTCCAAAAACTCGTCGATGCGATAGTCGGCCATCATCATGAGGTAGAGGCCGTACAGGTCGCCCCGTCCGGTGAAATTGCGCGTTGCCGCCACGATCTCCTCGTCGGTGAGTTTGACGCCGGAAAGACAGGTGTAGTCGGCTGCGAACGAGCAGAACTGGCAGTTGGCGCTGCACGGGTGCATCTCGAAGCCAATTTGACCGAAGATGGCCGCCGCATTGTTCGTGCGTGAGCGCATGCCGTGAGCCGCCGCGGAGCGCATGGCGAAGGCTTCTTCGGAATAGTCGGGCACGGAAAGCAGGGTGACTACATCATCCTTGGAAAGGGGCGTTTCGGAAAGCGCCTTGTCGATGAGGCGCTGGATATTTTGATTCATGGGAATCCTCCTTCTAATGGTTGACGAGCGTATTACTTTGCAGAATATTCCTTCACAAGCGAGCCGCCGCAGCTTGAACCGAATCCAGCTGCGCAGCTGTAGCACACCGGATGCGTGCGAATGGCGCGTTCGGGAAGCGGGCCGCGGGCGAGGTCGAGCACCGTGGCGTCGCGTCCGTCGAGTTGGATGGGCAGATCGAGCACGTGGTTGACCTCGCAGTCGTACAGGCGCCCGTCGACGTCGACGTTTACCTGGTCGCGGCACATCATGCGTCCGACGGCTAGCGCGTTGAAGTTTTCCACCAGAAGCTTGAGGTACTCGTCGAACAGGTTGGCGTCGAGGAGGTCGTGCGCGAAGCGTCCCAGCGGGTAGTTGTTGAAGGCGAACAGCTCGTTAAACTCGATGCCCTCGCGCTCCTTCAGTTCGGCGCGGTAGAGGTCGGCCAGCAAATCCTGCGGAGGGGGCAGGAAGGGGCCGGATACGTTGTATACCAGGTCAAGCAGCAGCTCGCGGGGCTTTTCCGCGGCGTCTTCGCAGCTTGCCTCCGGAGCGCTGGCGCGCATTCCGGCAAGGCCGTAACCGCGTTCGTTGAGCTTCTTGATGGCGCGCATGGCACGTTCGAAGACGCCCTTTCCACGCTGCGCATCGGTGGCCGAGGAATCGAAGTAGGGAAGCGATGCCGTGATGGCAACACCCGTTTCCGCGTAAACATCGAGCAGCGGCTCGTAGGCGGGATCGTCGTAAAGCGTGAGGTTGGTTCGCATGATCACCTTGTCGGCAAGGCGCGAGGCCTCGCGCAAAAACCATGCGATGTCGGGATGCATCTCGGCCGAGCCGCCCGTGACGTCCATCACCTTGAAGCCGCCTGCGGCAAAGCCGTCGAGGCAGGCCTGCAGTGTTTCGCGCGACATGAACTCGTCGTTTTTCGGCGAGCACTCCAGATAGCAATGGCGGCATGCCAGGTTGCAGCGGTATGTTACGTTGATTTGCATGGTGGAAGGGCCTGCCGTTGCCCTGAGCGCCTGCGGGGCACTCACGCGCTCCTCGAAGCTGGGTGCGCCGATGCGTTCAAGTGCGGCATCGAGGTACTCCAGGTCGACGGCCATTTTCCCGCGACGCGCGTTGACGGCGTCCTGCGCCCGCTTGAAGTCGAACTCTCCGCGATGCGCGCCTTTCGCCTTGATGTCGAAGTGGCGCCCGTAACGCGAATCCTCCAGCATGCGCGCCATGTTCGCGCTAATGGCGACGTCGCGACCTTTGATCAGGCGAATCTCGTCGGTGAGGTCGAAGTAGCGCGGCATCTCGGGGATGGTTCCCTTGTAACGCGCGGTCTGATCGTAGTTCTCGTGGCGGTCCTCCAGACCGCGCGCCTTGATAGCGCGCACGGTGCGCGAGGTGAAGCTGGTGAAACCGAGCTTGGTCTCAAGGGCTAGGTCGCTCACATGGATGTCGTCGATGACGGTGTAGAGGAAGCTTTCCCAGCCGATTCGGGCCATCATGCGGCGGAAATCCTCCAGGTAGATGGCGCCACCCAAGCATTCGCCGCGCAAAACGGGGTCGTTTCGCAGTTCCTCGGGCATGCGTCGATCGCAGAACACGTCGGAGAAGTACAGCTCTCCACCAGGTTTGAGCACGCGGTAGATTTCCGAAAACACCTGCTCCTTGAAGGGGGTCAGGTTGATGACGCAGTTCGAGACGACCAGATCGACGCTTTCGTCGGCGATGCCCGCCGCAGCCAGGTCTTCGATATAGCCCGTGCGGAACTCGACGTTGGACTTTTCGAACCCGAACGCCTTCGCCTGGTGGTCCTGATAGCGGCGTGCCACTTCCAGCTGAGCGTCGGTCATGTCGATGCCGATGACGCGGCCGGTGGGGCCGACGAGCTTCGAAAGGACGTAAACGTCGCGGCCCACACCACAACCAAGATCGACTACGGTGCAGCCCTCGAGTGCGGGCGGGATGGGGCTTCCGCAGCCGTAGAAGCGGGCCATGATCTCATCCGCGATGCTGGGCATGACGTCGGTGACGTACTTCGGTGGCGCGTCGGTGGTGCAGCACGCGGCGTTGGTCTTGAGGTCGTCGGACCCGGCGAGGATGCGCCCGTAGTATTCGCGCACCTGCTCATGGATGGATTTTGCGGCATCGGGTTGCTGGCTGGCGTTAAGGCTCGGCAGCACGCGGGCGCGGGCCTCGTCTCCCGACATCCTGTGATTCACGTCGTGCATTACCTGCGCCCCTCGTCGGTCATGCCGAAGCACTCGGTGAAGAAGATCTGGCAGTCAAGGTCGTAGCGGTCGCATACCTCGTCGACCGCGTCGTCGACGATGCGCGCCAGCGGGCGCGACTCGCACACCGCGCGCGCGTTGATGATCATGCGCACCTTGTCATGCTCGCGCTCAAGCGTGCGCTCGTACTCGGTGTCGTAGTCGACACCGATGAGGGACGCCTTGCTGAAATCGCTACCATCTTCATGGGCGGTGGCGAACGTTTTGAGATGGGGGACGTTGCGCTTGCGCTCGATGAGCCCCATGCGGATGCTCTCGATCATGTCGTCGATGACGGCGTTGTAGTCGATGGCCGCACTGGAGTTGGTCTTGAAGAACAGGCGGCGGTTGTACCAGGTGAGCTTGCCTTCGGCTTGGTCGAACTTCTCGTCGTAGTTGACCTTGAAGTTCTTGACGGCGGAAAGCTTGGTGGTGACGAAGTCGACAAGCTCGTCGATGTTGGTGCGCTCGCGAGCCGAAATGCAGATGACGGGAATGTCGGGGCAGGCGGTTTTGAGGAAGTCGACGTAGCGGGCGATGTCTTCCTCGGTAAGCAGGTCTATTTTGTTGAGGACCACGAGATCGGCTTCTTCGAGCTGCAGCTTCAGCAGGTAGACCAGCTCTTCGGGCAGGTTGATGTCGGCCTTCTCGGGCATGATCATACGCAGGCGCTCGGGGTCGGCCACCACCATGAAGGGGGCAAGCGAGATCTCGTCGGCGCAGTCGCGTGCGAGCGGATGGTAGACGTGCTCAAGCGCGCCGACGCCGCAGCCGGGAATGTCGGACATGATGAAGCGCGCGCCGTCCTTGTCGCGCAGGCGTCGAACCTGGTCGACGAGGTTGTCCATCTGGTAGCAGATGCAACCCGATGCGATTTCGACCACCTTGCAGCCGGTGGTTTGCGTGAGGTTGGTGTCAACCAAGTTGGCGCCCAGGTCGTTGGCGATGATGGCCGCATTGCCGTTCCTGCCGTTTATGCACTCAGCCATGGCGATCATGGTCGTGGTCTTGCCGGCGCCCAAAAACCCGCTGACCACCATAAATTTCGTCTGACTCATGGTGACTCCTTTCGTAAAACTAAATTGGCTGCAACATGCAAATAGAGGATATAGTCTAATAGTTGACGTCCAGTATATGACGATGTCCACTAGTAAACAATGGCCAATATGCGAAAGGCGAAAGAGGGGCATTCGAATGCCCGTGCCCTGCGCCTTGCGCCCAGCTCTCCGCTTCCTTGCGCCCGGGCTGTCCCCTTTGAAATTCGGCGCGCTGTCGTGCTTTGGGCTTGTATATGGCCCGTATGGGTGATGGGTGGGCGCCCCCTTCCTCGCTATTCTTTCCCATGCTGCGAGAAATGGGCCGTTGGGCGATGGATTGCCGAGGTAAATCGCCAGGCTTAAGCCGCGAAGCAGACGAGAGACGAGAGACTAGAGACTAGAGAGGCAGGGCGGCCTTCGTGCGGCCCCTTGCGAAAAGGAAGGGCGAGGACCCGATGATCGTATCGTGGATGACCACCAACAAATGCAACCTTAAGTGCGTGCACTGCTACCAGGACGCCGAAGAGGCAACTGACAAGGAGCTTTCCACCGAGGAAGGCAAGAAGATGATCGACGAGATTGCCGCTGCGGGCTTCAAGATCATGATCTTCTCGGGCGGCGAGCCGCTTATGCGTCCCGACATCTACGAGCTGGTGGCTCACGCGGCCTCGCGCGGCCTGCGCCCGGTGTTCGGCAGCAACGGCACGCTCATCACGCCCGAGGTGGCGCGTCGTTTGAAGGAAGCTGGCGCGTGCGCCATGGGCATTTCCGTTGACAGCCTGGTGCCCGAAAAGCACGATCAGTTCCGCGGCCTTGAGAACGCCTACGAGCTTACCATGGCCGGCATCGAGGCCTGCAAGCAGGCGGGCCTGCCGTTCCAGCTGCACACCACCGTGGTCGACTGGAACCGCGACGAGGTGTGCGACATCACCGATTTCGCCGAGCGCATTGGCGCCGTGGCGCACTACATCTTCTTCCTCATTCCCGTCGGCCGCGGCAAGTTCATCCAGGAAACCAGCCTGCAGGTGGTGGAGAACGAGGCGCTGCTCAAGGACATCATGCTGAAGTCGCAGCAGGTTTCCATCGACGTGAAGCCCACGTGCGCCCCGCAGTTCACGCGTATTGCCAAGCAGCTTGGCATCGAGACGCGCTTCACGCGCGGCTGCCTGGCGGGTCTGACCTACTGCGTCATCGGCAGCGAGGGTATCGTGCGCCCGTGCGCCTACATGACCGAGGAGGCCGGCGACGTGCGCGAACAGCCCTTCGACGAGATTTGGCGCACGAGCCCCGTCTTCCAGAAGCTGCGCACGCAGGACTACGTGGGCGCGTGCGGCACCTGCGACTACAAGGACGGATGCGGCGGCTGCCGCGCCCGTGCGGCCTACTACCACGAGGGCAACTACATGGCGCAGGATGATTACTGCGCGCATTCCCTGGGTCTTTGCTAACGCGTTGCGGCCCGTGGTCTTTCGAAGCGGAGAGGAATCGCTCATGTTGAAGAAAATTGCAATCATGGCGGCGAGCGCGGCGTTGGCGCTGTTGCTTGCGGGGTGCGCGGCGGAAGAACCGGCGCAGCCCGAGCAGGGTGGCGAAGGCCAGGCGGCCGGCGAGGTGGCGGCTCTGCATACGTTTGTCGACGACGCTGGCAACGAGGTTGTGGTGGAAAGCGCGAATCGCGTGGTTGCCTGCATGGGCAGCTTCGCCAACATGTGGGAGCTTGCCGGTGGTGTGCTGGTGGGCTGCTCGGATGATGCGTTTACGTTCGACAGCTTTGATATCGCCTCGCCCGGCGTGCAGAAGGTGGGCGATTTCTCCGGCATCAACCTTGAGGCGGTCATCGCGCTCGAGCCCGATTTCGTGATCATGACCTGCGGAACGGGCGGGCGTGGCGGCGATTCCAGCCAGCTTGACCTTGCCCCGGCGCTCGAGGCTTCGGGCATTCCGGTCGCCTATTTCGAGGTCACCACGTTTGCGGACTACGAGCGCATGATGGGCGTTCTGTGCGAGATCACCGGACGCGATGACCTGTACCAGGCAAACGTCGCCGACGTGCGTGCCCAGATAGATGCCCTGGTGGCGGAAGTGCCTGCGGGCGAGGCACCCAGCGTGCTGTGCATGACCACCTACTCGGGAGGTACCCGTGTGCAGTCAAGCGCCACCATGACGGGTGCCATGCTGGCTGAGCTGGGCGTTGCCAACCTTGCCGACGAGAATCGCAGCCTGCTTTCCGACTTCAGCCTGGAGTCCATCATCGAGCTCGATCCCGATTTCATCTTCGTGATCCCCATGGGCAATGACGCCGAGGCGGCCATGGCCGGCCTTGAGCAGGCGACCGCGGCCAATCCCGCATGGGCGACGCTCACGGCCGTGCAGGAGGACCGCTACGTGGCGCTTGATCCCAACCTGTTCCTCTACAAGCCTAATGCCAACTGGGCAGATGCGTACCAGTTCCTCTTCGATACGCTGTACGGTCAGGCTTCGTAAGGCAAGCGGTGCATGGTGGGAAGCATTCGCAACATGTTCTCGCGCATAGCGCAAGCACGGCCGTGCGGGTTCGCGGCCGTGCTCATGGCGTCGATTGCGCTGCTTGTCGTGCTTACGGCGGCGGCGTTTTTGGTGGGCTCGTCGTCGGTGAGCTTCGCCGAGCTTGCCGCGTGGGTGACAGGCGGGCAGGTAAGCGACGCGGCGAAGTCGATTTTGACAAACGTGCGCCTGCCTCGTGTGTTGGCCGCCTTGCTTGCAGGCGCGGCTCTGGCCGTTGCGGGCGCCGTTATCCAGGCGGTGCTTGACAACCCGCTGGCAAGCCCCAACGTCATCGGCATCAACTCGGGTGCGGGTTTGTTCGTGCTGCTTGCCGCGGCCTTCTTCCCGCAGTACCTGTGGCTGCCGCCGCTGGCTGCGTTTCTGGGAGCGTTGGTCACGGCGCTGCTGATCTTCGGTCTTTCGCTGGGCGCCAACATATCGCGCCTCACGGTGGTGCTTTCGGGCATTGCCATTACCACGGTGTTCGGCGCGGGCATGAACACCATCATGATCGTGGCGCCCGATGCCTATATAGGATCGGCGAACTTCCTGGTGGGCGGTCTGTCGGGCGTGCTCATGCGCGATTTGTGGTGGCCGGCGGCCTACATCGTCGTGGGCCTCGCCGTCGCGTTTACGTGCGGAAACCGCCTGAACATCATGTCGCTCGGCGATGATTCGGCCCATGCATTGGGCATGAACGTGCGTGGAAACCGCCTCGGGCTGCTTACGCTTGCCGCCATGTTGGCGGGTGCTGCGGTGAGCTTCGCGGGTTTGCTGGGCTTCGTGGGCCTTATCATTCCGCATATCGTGCGCTTCTTCGTGGGGCATGACAACAGGCGCGTGCTTGTCATGTCGGCGGTGCTGGGCGCGGCGTTCGTAGTGGGATGCGATCTCCTGGCGCGCATCATGTTCGCCCCGTATGAGGTGCCGGTGGGCATTCTCATGGCGTTTTTGGGCGGTCCGTTCTTCGTCTACCTGATTATGCGGAACAGGAGGGGTGGCCTTGACTAGCGAACGAGCCATCGAGCTTGCGGGCATCCGCTTCTCCTACAACCGCGAAGTGCCATTTATGAAGGGCCTTTCCGCGGCGTTTTCCCATGGGAAGGTGACCAGCATCGTGGGTCCGAACGGGTGCGGGAAGTCGACCATGGTGAAGTTGATCGACGGGATCATCAGGCCCTTTGCGGGCGAGGTTCTGATCGATGGGGAAAGCACGTTTGACATGGGGCATAAGGAGCGCGCCCGCAGGGTGGCCGTGCTCGCGCAGGCATCGCGCCCGCCGGCCATGACGGTCGAGGCGCTGGTGGCGTGCGGGCGCTATCCGCATTTGGAGCGTCAGGGACGTCTTGGGCCGCGTGACCGCGAGTTGGTTGAGGAGGCCATGTGCTTGGCGGGCGTCGAGCGTTTCCGCGGCCATGACCTGCGCCAGCTTTCCGGTGGCGAGCGGCAGCGCGCGTTCATTGCCATGACGCTTGCGCAGGACACGCGCGTTATCTTGCTTGACGAACCTACGACGTTTCTGGACATCGGCGCGTGCCATGACCTGATGCGCCTCGTTCGCCAGCTTAATGAGCAGCAGGGTAAGACCATCATCATGGTCATTCACGATCTCGATCTGGCTTTGCGCTATTCCGACGAGCTTCTGGTCATGGAACGCGGGCGCGTGACGTGCGCGGGTGGCGTCGAGGACGTGCTGGCCGAGGGCGCTCTCGAACGGGCCTTCGGCGTGAACGTAAGCGCGCACGAAGGCGCCTTCGGCAAAAACTACGCCATCTTCCCGAAGTAGGCGAATGCGATGGCCCAATGAGCCGGCGAATCAGGTTCGCTGACTCATTGGGCGCGCGTCCCCGCGCCTGTCGTATAATAGGCAGCGCGAAAATCGCAAGCAGGGGCGTGCCTGCGTGGGCTGGCCCTTTCCGAAAAGATAGGATACGTTCCATGATCAAAGACATCGTCAAAGACGAAGAGTTCCTCAAGCAGCCTTCCGAGCCCGCTACCCTCGATGACCTCGATGTGATGCAGGACCTTATCGACACCATGAAGTCGATGGGCGACAACTGCGCCTGCCTTGCCGCCAACCAGATTGGCGCGCTGAAGAACATCATCGTGTACGAGTTCAACAGCAAGCTTTACGTCATGTTCAACCCGGTCATCAAGCAGGGCATCGTTCCCTACAAGGCGACCGAGGGCTGCATGAGCCTCGAGTACGACACCGAGAGCCGTCGTTACAAGCGCATCACGGTTGAGTATGATTCGCTTGAGAACGGCCAGCTGGTCAAGCGCACGCGCAAGCTTTCTGACTGGAACGCGCAGATCGTGCAGCACGCCATCGATCACTGCAACGGCATCTTGGTGTAGCATAAACGCCTTCGGCGCTTGCTGAAAAGCATGGGGGAGGGGCTGTGATTTACTCTGATATGACGGGAAACTGCGTTTCTCGGCTCGGGTTTGGAGGCATGCGCTTCCCCTTGCTGGAAGACGGGCGCATCGACGAGGCGCAGGTGCGCGAGATGGTGGCCGCCGCTATTGCCGGCGGTGTGAACTATTTCGACACGGCCTATCCCTACCACGGCGGCGACTCCGAGCGCGTTTTAGGTCGCATTTTGGCCGAGTATCCGCGTGAAAGCTGGTTGCTTGCCAGCAAATACCCGGGTCATCAGCTGTTTTCCGAAGGACATGACCCCGCAGGGGTGTTTGAGAAGCAGCTTGAGAAGTGCGGTGTGGACTACTTCGATTTCTACTTGCTGCATAACGTATACGAGGGGTCGTTGGCTACGTACCTCGACCCCGAAATCGGCATCATCGAATATTTCAAAGAGCAGAAACGGCGGGGTCGCATCAAGCACCTGGGCTTCAGCACGCATGCGCAGACGCAGTGTCTGCGCAAGTTTTTGGACTTGCATGGCGCTGACATGGAGTTTTGTCAGATCCAGTTGAACTATCTCGACTGGACCCTGCAGGACGGAAAGGCCAAGTACGAGCTTCTGACCGAGCGAGGCGTGCCCATCGTGGTCATGGAGCCATTACGCGGCGGTAGGTTGGCGACGCTTTCCGACGATCAGATGGAGCGCCTGCGGTCGGTTTGGCTGGAGGAGAAGCCTGCGGCGTTAAGCTTCCGCTTCCTTCAGGATCTTCCCAATGTGCGTGTGGTGCTCAGCGGCATGTCCAATGTCTCCCAGATCCGGGAAAACGTGGCCGCGTTTGCTGGCTCGCAGCCTCTTTCCGCTGATGAAAGGGCGCTTTTGCTCGATCTTGCCGAGGAGATGAAGGAGTCGGTGCCGTGCACGGCCTGCCGATACTGCTGCGACGACTGCCCCGCGGGGCTTGATATCCCGTATCTGCTCGAGGTGTATAACAACATGCGGTTTGCGCCGTCGACTAACGTTGCCATGAGCGTTGAGTTCATGGATCCCGAGAAGCGCCCCGAGAAGTGCACTGCGTGCGGTGCGTGTTCGCGCATATGCCCGCAGGGCATTGACGTGCCTACTGCGTTGGCCGATCTGGTTGAACGGATCGGGGGCGTGACGCCGTGGGCAAGCGTATGCGTCGAGCGCGAAGCTGCCGCTAAGAGAGGATAGCGGAGGCTTCGCGATTTGTTGGCTGCTTGCTGCGGGTTGGCTGTGGAGCTCTCAAATTTTCAGATTCCTGCAAACTTTTTCAAAAAAGGTCTTGCGTGAAATTGCAAAAGCAGTAATATGTTCCTTGCACTTTTTACGGGGCATTAGCTCAGCTGGGAGAGCGCATGGCTGGCAGCCATGAGGTCAGGGGTTCGATCCCCCTATGCTCCACCATAATTCCAAGGGTCGCTACGGCGGCCCTTTTTCTTTGTCGGAAGACGCGCAGGGGATCGAACCCCGCGAGGGAAAAACAGCACTTAATGTGCTGTTTTACGAGGAGGGCCCGAAAGGGCCCGACGAAGCGCGATTTCGCGAAGCGAAAGCGCATCGATCCCCCTATGCTCCACCATAATTCCAAGGGTCACAGTCGTGGCCCTTTTTTGTTCCGTCGGCCTGACGGCCGCCGGACCCCTCGACGCTGCGCGGGCCTGCGGCACCTCCAGCTGGCGCTTTCTCGCTTGCCTTCGCGCACCTTAGTGCGCTCAGCCGCGAGACGCGCCATCTGAAGGCGCCACAGGCCGCACTCGCTGACTTACTACGCCAACCCGCTCGTCCGTCTTTCGGGATCTTATTTGACACGGGGCCGGGCGTTTCTTCTTGAGGGAAACGCGCCTTTACGCCTTCGCTGCGGCAAACTTGCGATACACTGAAACGCAATCGGCTGAGGGGCATGAGTGTGGGGGCTCATGAAGCTGCCGCCCTGTGTCTCAAGGCTCAACATTGGGTTTTATTTGGCACGCGCGAGTCGCGCCGCCGACAATGAGAAGGCGCGACCGCACAAAACGAAAGTTGGTGGTCAAAATGGCAGCTCCCGCTACCGAACATGTGCGCAACATTGTGCTTGTAGGCCAGGACGGTGCCGGCAAGACCTCGCTCGCCGAGGCCATGCTCTACGTCTCTGGCAAGACCCCGCGCATGGGTACTACGCATGATGGCAAGTCCTACCTCGACTACGACCCCGAGGAAATCAAGCGCAAGTTCACCATCGGCACCTCCATTGCCCCCATCCCCTACAAGGACTACAAGATCAACGTGCTGGACACCTCCGGCCATCCCGACTTCATCGGTGACACGCTGGCCACCATGCAGGCTGCTGAAATGGCTCTGTTCGTGGTTGACGCCGTTGCCGGCCCGCAGGTCATGACCACCAAGCTGTGGCGCGAAGCCGAGAACATGCGCCTGTCCCGCGCGGTTTTCATCAACCATATCGACCGCGAAAACGCCTCCTTCGACGCCGCTATGGCCATGCTGCACGCACGCTTCGGCAGCCGCCTGGGCGCGGTTAGCATCCCCATGGGCGTCGAGTCTGACTTCAAGGGCGTCATCGACGTCATTCGCATGAAGGCTCGCTACATCACCACGCACGAGCACAAGGAGCTCATTGACGAGATTCCCGCCGAGTACATGGACGCCGCCCAGGAGGCACGCGACAAGCTTTGCGACCTCGTGGCCGAGGCTGACGACGAGCTCATGATGAAGTACCTCGAGGGCGAAGAGCAGCTCACGCAGGAAGAGCTCGAGGGCCTGCTTGACAAGGCTATCGCCCAGGAGCTGTTCATCCCCGTGTTCGTGGGCTCCACCATCATCATGCAGGGCGTCGTGGGCCTGATGGAAGACATCTGCACCTACTTCCCGAACCCTGCTTCCCACGGCCGCTTCCAGATGGCCGACGGCGTCACCGTCGAAATCGATGAGAGCAAGCGTCCTTCTGCGTTCGTGTTCAAGACGCTGTCCGACCCGTTCGTTGGCCGCCTGAGCTTCCTCAAGGTCCTCACCGGCGTTCTCGAGCCCGGCATGGAGCTTGTGAACTCCCGCACCGGCAAGAAGGAGCGCCTGGGCCATCTCTACGTCATGATGGGCAAGGAGCCCATGGACGTGAAGAGCGCCAAGGCCGGCGACATCATCGTCGTTCCGAAGCTTTCCGAGACCCGCTCCAGCGACACGCTTTCGCTCACCGGCGAGATTGCCATCGAGCCCATGGCGATGCCCACTCCGCAGTACCCGGTTGCCGTCGAGGCCGTCAACAAGAAGGACGAGGATAAGCTCGGCACCTTCCTGGCCCGTGCCGCCGAGACCGACCCCACCGTTAAGCTTTCCCGCAACGAGGAAACCAAGCAGACCATCCTTACCGCCATGGGCGACACGCAGGTTGATATGCTGCTCGCCCGCCTGAAGGATCAGTCCGGCGTCGAGGTCAAGCTCGTTCCCGTGCGCGTGCCGTATCGCGAGACCATCCGCAAGAAGGCCGAGGCCCAGGGTCGCCACAAGAAGCAGACCGGCGGCTCCGGCCAGTTCGGCGACTGCTGGCTGCGCCTTGAGCCCAACCCGGGCATGGGCTATGAGTTCCTTGACGAGATCAAGGGCGGCGCCATTCCCAACGGCCTCATCCCCGCTGTTGACAAGGGCGTTCAGGACGCCATGAAGGAAGGCTTCCTGGCTGGCTACCCGATGGTCGACATCAAGTGCGCTTGCTACGACGGCTCTTACCACTCCGTCGACTCCAACGAAATGGCCTTCAAGACGGCTGCTCGCATCGGCTTCCGTGCTTGCTGCGAGAAGGCTCAGCCCGTCGTCCTCGAGCCGATGGCCACGCTGGCCGTCACGGTGGGCGAGGACTACGCCGGCGCCGTCATGGGCGACATCTCCACGCGTCGCGGCCGCATTGTGGGCACCGACTCCGCCCAGGCTGGCGAGACCGTCATCAAGGTGCGCGTGCCTTACGCCGAGGTTGTCACCTACACCAAGGACCTGCGTTCCATCACCCGCGGTTCGGGTTCCTACACCCTGACCATCGAGGGTTACGAAGAGGCTCCGCACGACGTGACCAAGAAGCTCGTCGAGGAGTATCAGGCTTCTAAGAACGCCTAGTCTCTGCCGATAGAGCAGATGCAGGGGCCTTCCGTAAGGGAGGCCCCTTTTTCGTGGCAGAAGAGTGCAGTGCGTGAGCGTTAGCGACAGGATTTTGGAACAGGGCTTGCGGCCCCTGTTCCAGTATCTGGATTTTCAACGGCGCTGCGGCGGATGCTATATACTTATGCGATGCAAGATTGTCGTCGTTCGCTCACGACGGAAAAGCGCACGAGTTAGGGGATGAAGCGCATGGCGAAGGGTTGGAAGAGCAAGGGCCAGAAGGGTGCCGAGCTGCAAATTGCCGAGCAGGAGCTGAAGCGTCGCAACGGCATCATCAAGCTGGCTGGCGGCATCGGCGCGTTTATCGTGGTGGCCATCGTGCACTCGTGGATCATCCTCAATTCCGGCGGCGACGCCGACAACGTGTTCATTCGCGGTCTGGTGTACGTGAGCGCCATGGTGTGCGCGGGCTTTGCGGGCTACGGTGCGCGCGATATCTACCGCGCCAACAATGCTATCCGCGACATTCGCCTCAACGTGAACAGGAAGTCGAAGAAGGGCTCTTCGAAGAAGTAGCTTGTGCGTGGGACGCAGGGTGGGACACAGAGTCCAGCTCGATGTCCCACAATGCAAATGGGACACCGAGCCGGGCTCTGTGTCCCACAAATAAAAAGGCGCCAACCTTTGGCGCCTTTTCTCATGTTATGGCAGGGTTGCTTAGACGGCCTTGGCGGGTTCGGGCAGCTCGCCTGCGCAATGCGGGCAGCGCGTGGCGCCCTCCTTCACCTCTTCGAGGCAGAAGACGCAGGTAGGAGCGGGCGCGGCGGGCTCCTCGGCGGCTTCCTCTTCCTTCTCCTTGCCCGTGTCCTTCATCTTGTTGAAGGCCTTCACCATCATGAACACGCAGAAGGCAACGATAAGGAAGTTGATGATGGCGCTGATGAACGCGCCGAAGTCGATGCCGTTCTCGGTGCCGGGCACGGGGATGGTCAGCCCCGCGATGCCGCTTGCCGCGTCACCGGTGAGAAGCTTGATGGCCGGGTTGATGATGTCGTTGGTAAGCGACGTGACGATGGCGGTGAACGCAGCGCCGACGATGACGCCGACGGCCATGTCCATCACGTTGCCGCGATTGATGAATTCCTTGAATTCACCCATAAGCTTTTTCATGGGCCCTCCTGGTTGCGTTGCTCGGACGGCGCCCCTTGCGGCCGCCGAGTCGCGGTTCTCGTACGCGTCTTAGTATAGCCGTCAGTGCTACAATCCACTCATCAATATCGGTTGTATGAAAGATCATCTATGACGAAAATCCATTCGCTTACCGTGTCGCTTGATGCGGACATCGTCGATGCGTTCTGCTCGTTGCAGAAGGGCTTTACCGACCAGTTCGTCTACTATGACAAGGCGCGACCCGTGCGCTACATGGGCCTGGGGCGCTGCATTGCGATGGGAAGCCTCGAGGGCGTTGAATGGGAGTGCGCCGAGGTTGACCAGCCGCCGGTGTTCTTCAGCTTCAACCGCTTCGACGCCGAAAACCCTGCGCCAGCCGACGAGCTGTTCAGCTCGTTTCCGCGGTTGCGCTTCATGCTGCCCGAAATAGTGCTCATCGAGAACGAGCGCGGCTGCATGTTGCAGGTTAATTCGCTTGGACCGGTGTACCCGGGACGTGTCGAGCGCTTCATGCGCGCGAGCCTGGCTGCGCCTGAGCGCAAACGCGAGCTTATTCCGTATACGCTTGAGCAGGACTCGCGCGAGGAATGGCACGGCGCGATGGGCCAGGCGCTGGCCGCCATTGAAGAGGGGCGCGTGCGCAAGGTGGTGCTTTCGCGCAGGCAGAAGCTTACGGCTGCGCATCCGTTTTCCTCGAAGGATTTGCTGGTCAATCTTATCGATGGCAGCGCGCGTGGCACGGTCATCCTGTATCGCTACGCCGACGTGTTCTTCTGCGGCTGCACGCCGGAGCTTCTGGTGCGCAAGCGCGGGCAGGAGCTTGAGAGCATGTGCTTGGCCGGAACGTGCCCCGCGGGAGCGAACGAGGCCGAGCGCGCGGCGTTGGCCGAGGGCCTCATGAACGACGCGAAGAACCGCGCCGAGCATGAGCACGTGGTGCAGTTCATTCGTGATGTGTTCGCGCGTACCTGCTACGACGTCGAGGTGCCCGCCGAGCCTGAGATCATGTCGCTTGCGCACGTGCAGCACCTGCATACTCCAGCGCGTGCGAAAGTGCTCGAGGGCGTGAACCTGTGGGATATGGTGGGCGATTTGCACCCCACGCCGGCCACGGCTGGTACGCCGGTGGGAGAGGCGAAGATGCTCATTCGGCGCATTGAGAAGTACAACCGCGGTTTCTATGTGGGCGCGGCGGGTTTCGTGGACGCCAGCGGCGACGGCGAGTTCGCGGTGGCGCTGCGCACGGGCGTGTTCGACGGCGAGATGGGCTGGGTGTATGCGGGCTGCGGCATCGTGGCCGGCAGCGACGCCGACGCTGAGTTCGACGAGATAGACCTCAAGCTCAAAACAGTGCTCTCGGCATTCGGCGAATAGAGGTGCGAAAATGGAGAGACTCTACACTCACCAGCAGACGACGGCCCTGTTCGTGGGGGCGTTTTTCGATGAGCTTACCCGTTGGGGCGTGTGCGAGGTGGTCATCAGCCCCGGCTCGCGTTCGACGGCGCTGGCAATGTGCGCTTACGAGCTGAGCCGCCGTTTCCCCGAGCGCCTGCGCGTGTACGTCGACGTGGACGAGCGCGGGGCGGCCTTCTTCGCACTGGGCATGGCGAAGGCGGCGGGGCGTCCGGTGGCGCTTGTGTGCACGTCGGGAACGGCCCCGGCGAACTATTTCCCCGCGGTGGTGGAAGCAGCCACCTCGCGCGTTCCCCTGGTAGTGCTTACGGGCGACCGGCCGATGCGCTTGCAGGATTTGGGTGCGCCGCAGACGAGCGATCAGCTGAAGATGTTCGGCGGCTATGTGCGAGCGTTTCGCCAGATGCCCGAGCCGAGTGCCCGTGCGTGCGACTTGGCCTTTGCGCGTCAAGCGGCTCGTGAGGCCGTTTTGGCGGCCATGGGACCCGGCGCGCGCGGTCTGAGGGAAGCCGAGGCCGCTAAAGAGGGTGCGCAGTCGATTGCTTCGCGGGGCTGTGCCTACATGGCGGGTCCCGTGCACCTGAACTTCCCCTTCGATGAGCCGCTAAAGCCCGACTTTGAGGTTGAGGGCCTGTTTGAGCCTGCTTCGGCTCCGTCAATGCCGGGCGGCGCGCCTGTTTTCTCGGGCTACACGTTGCTTGACGCGAACGCCACCATTCCCCTTGAGATGATGACCTATGGACGCAGCGTACTCATTTTGGCTGGTGAAGGCACATGCGAGACGGCCTGGGAGGCGCGTGCTGTTCTGAATTGGGCGGCCGAGCGCAAGATTCCCGTTTTGGCCGACCCGCTTTCGGGCTTGCGCGGCTTCGACGTGCCGTGCGTCATCGACAATTACGACAACATTTTGCGATGCGACGATGCCCCGCTTCCCGAGGTGGTCATTCGCTTTGGGCGTTACCCGGTGTCGAAGGTGGCTTCGACGCGTCTTGCCCCCGCGGCGGTGGAAAACATCGTGGTCGACGTGGCCGAGACACGCGACTTCAACAGTGCCACCGACGTGTTCGTGGCATGCACGCCGCTTGACTTCCTCTCGCAGGAATGGATGATGCCGGCTGATTCCGTGCAGGAGCGCTTCTTCGACGAATGGGTTTCGCGCAATGACGTCGAGCGGGGGCGCATCCTTGCGGTGGACGCGGCAAACGATGTTGATGCGCTTGAGGGCGCGTATGTGCGCAAGCTGCTTGAGCTCATCCCCGAGGGGTCGCTTTTGTTCTCGGCCAACTCGATGCCCATTCGCGCCATCGACACGTTCATGGTGAAGGAGGGCAAGCCGCTTGCGATCTTGTGCAACCGCGGGCAGAACGGCATCGACGGTACGGTGTCGACAGCTCTAGGGGCGGCGCAGCATTTTGCGTCCACCACGTTTTTGACGGGCGATTTCACCTTGCTGCATGACCTGAACGCGCTTGCGCTACGACGCGAGCTCGATCGCTTCCACGGTCCCGATTCCGGCGAACCCGAGCGCACGGTGGTCATCGTGCTTCTGAACAACGACGGCGGAGCTATTTTCGACATGCTGCCTCAGGCTTCCGATGATGACTATTTCGAGCGCTTGTTCTTGGTTCCGCAGGATGTTCGCTTTGAGGATGCGGCGCGCGCCTTCGGCGTTGGATATGCGCGTGCGGCGACGGTGGCGGGCTTTGCGCGTGAATACGAGGCGGCGCTGGGAAAGCCCGGCATCAGCTTGATCGAGGTGAACTTGCCGCTTAGGGGCGTGCGTGAGCGTTACGCGCCGTATCAGCAGTAGGGAGCTTTCGTGGGCCGCTTGGTAACGCATACGGGCACGTTCGAGCATGCGGGCATCGACCTGGCCTTTACGCGCTGGGAGGCCTTGCGTGTCGAGGGCGTTGCGCCTGGCGTTGCCGGCGGGAGTTTGGCGAGCAGGTTGCCCCGGGCGCTTTCGCGAAAGGCCGCTGGAAAATTGGAACAGGGCTACGACCCCTGTTCCAATTGCGCTCCCTTGGTGCTGCTGCATGGTTTCGCGCAGAGCTCGGCAACGTGGGCCGAGGTGGCGCCTCTTCTTGCGCAGACGGAGGGGGCGGGCGCGGTGTATGCGCTCGAGCTTGTGGGCCACGGTGAAAGCACGCGTCCGAACGACGCTGCGCATTACGGCATGGATGCCGTGTGCGCCTGCGTGCGTGACTTCTGCGCGTGGGTTGCTCGGCGTGAGGGGGCTCTTCCCGTGTTGACGGGCTATTCGATGGGCGGACGCGTGGCTCTTGAATGCCTGGTGCGCTTCGGGGAGCCTTCGAGCGTCCAGGATGCCTCGGCTCTTCCGGTGCGTGCCCTTGTGCTGGAAAGCGCGGGATTGGGGCCGGTTGATTCGGCGGCCCGCGAGGCTTTCCGCACGCGCAACGAGGATTGGGCGCAGCGCGTTCGTGCGGAAGGCGTGTCGGCGTTCATGGACTACTGGGAATCCCTGCCGCTGTTCGCGAGCCAGCGAAACCTTCTGCCTGCTGCGAGGGCGGCGTTGCGCGAGGCGCGTGAGCGAAACGACGCCGAGGCGCTGGCGCGCACGTTCGAGGGGACGGGCCAGCACCACCAGCATGTGCAAGCTGAGACACTGTCTGCGTTGGCCGGGGCGCCTGGGCTTTCCGTGCTTTATTTGGCGGGCGATCTTGATGCGAAATACGCTCAAGTTGCCGACGAGGTTCGCCGTGCGTGCCCGCATGCCTTCGTGCGCATGATTCCCGGTGCCGGCCATAGCGTTCACCTCGAGCAGCCCGCCGCTTTCCTTCAGGAACTTCAGAGGTTTCTCCAGGCTCAGTGACGGGCCTGAGGGCATGGCGGAAGGCGGCATGCAGCCTTCAAGCTCGTTCATATTGGGTTTGCTACGAAACTGATACCCAAGATATTGTGCCTGAGAGCAAATTGTGGGGCGCAAGAGGCTCTCGGCGCGGTACCATATAGGCAATCGCAGCTTAATCACACTACAACCTTATTGGCAGGTGCACGGCGCGCTTTCGCGTGGCGTGCACCTTGCTCTGCATTTGAGACACTGCCTCCTGCGCTCGGCATGCGCGGGTGCGAAAGGAGCTTCATGAGCGAAATCCAATGGCAGAAGGGCAAGGAATACCAGGAGATCATCTACGAGACCTACGAGGGTATTGCCAAGATCACCATCAACCGCCCGCATCGCCGCAATGCCTTCACCCCGCTCACGAACGCCGAGATGTTCGATGCGTTCACCATTGCCCGCGACGACGCCTCCATCGGCGTTATCCTGCTGACTGGCGCCAACCACGGCGGCGCTCATGAGGACGAGGCCTTCTGCTCGGGCGGCGACCAGAAGGTGCGCGGCAACGGCGGATACGTGGGCGAGGACACCATCGCCCGCCTCAACGTCCTTGACCTGCAGCGCCTTATTCGCGTGGTTCCCAAGCCGGTTATCGCCATGGTCAACGGATACGCCATTGGCGGCGGAAACATCCTCACCATGGTGTGCGACCTTACCATCGCGGCCGATACCGCGAAGTTCGGCCAGACTGGCCCGAAGGTGGGCAGCTTCGACGCTGGTTACGGTTCGGGCTTGCTTGCGGCTATCGTCGGCCAGAAGAAGGCCCGCGAGATCTGGTTTCTCTGCCGTCAATACAGCGCCCAGGAAGCGCTCGAGATGGGTCTGGTGAACAAGGTGGTGCCTTTCGACGAGCTCGAGGCCGAATGCGTGCAGTGGGCGCGTGAGATCATGCAGATGTCGCCGACCGCTATTCGCTTCATCAAGGCTTCGCTCAACGCTGCCACCGACGGTTTGGCCGGTCTGCAGCAGCTTGGCGGCGATGCAACCATGCTGTTCTACACCACCGACGAGGCCAAGGAGGGCCGCGACGCCTTCAAGGAAAAGCGCGAGCCCGACTTTACCCAGTTCCCCAAGTTTCCGTAGGAAACAGCGCGCATGGCGGTCGGGACGCCTGACCCGCTTTGGATTCCGACCGCCTTGTTTATTGCAGATTCCTTGAAGCCACCCTCGCGAAAGACACCGAATTACCGATGATCGACACCTTTGAGAGCACGGCACGCGTATATCCCGACAGGGAATTCGTCACGTGCGTCGACGCGGCTGGGAATGAGGAGTCGCTTACGTATCGGCAGGCGCGTCTGCTTGCCGCGGCTATGGCGCGGCGTTTGCGCGAAAAGGGCGTGCGCGAGGGCGATTGCGTTTCGATCGACCTGCCCAATTGCTTGGAATACGTGCTGTTGGCGCTGGCGGCGGGGTACGGCTCGTTTACCTTGGTGGCGCTCAATCACCGCTTGACGGAACCTGAGAAGCTCGCACGCCTGATGGAGCTTGAGCGCAGTGGCGTTCGCGTGGCCCTGCGCGTCGATGCCGAACGGGCGGCGCGCCTGATGGAACATGTTCGTTCGGCGCTTGCCTTTGGCGGCGCTCAGGCCGAACGCGTCGACGACGGCATCTCTGCGATAAGGCCCGGCCGCGGACCCAGACACGCGGCGCCGCATAGCGGTTCGGCGTATGTGCTGCGGCAGAAGCGCGCGCGGTCCATCATGGGCGAGCGCGAGGACGCCTTGCGCGAGATCATTCACTTTGCCGAGCGAGCGGCTCATTTGTTCGAGGCGAGCCGCGATGCGCTGTTGATGTTCACTTCGGGCACCACGGGGAAGTCGAAGGCGGTTCGGCTTACGTGGACGCAGCTGGTGGCGTCGGCGCGCGCTGCTAACCGCGTGCTCGGTTCGGGCGCGTGCCTGTGGCAGGCTACGTTGCCGCTGTACCATGTGGGCGGCTTTCAGATTCTCACGCGCAGCATCGAGGCGCGCCGTCCCCTTCGCCTGTACCAGCGTTTCGACGCGCACCTTATCTTGGGTGATGCGTCGCGCGTGGGGGCCACGCACCTTTCGGTCGTCGACAAGATGCTGCAGGATTTGCTTGCCGCCGACGCGCGCGGGGTGCTGGCGACGTATCGCTGCGTGCTTTTGGGCGGCGGGCCCTTAAACGGCCAGACGCTTGAGCGTGCGCGTCGGGCGCGCGTGCGCGTGTACGCGAGCTATGGCATGACCGAAACGGCAAGCCAGGTTGCGAATGCGCTGGTCAACGATGCATTTTCGGGAGGGCTTGCGCTTATGCCCGGCTATGAGGCGCGCATTGTCGACCCCGATGAGCGGGGGTTTGGAAGCCTTGCCGTCAAGGGCCCGGGAGTGTTTTCGGGCTATGTGAACGCTCAGGCTGCGTTTACGGTCGACGGTTACTTCCTCACGGGCGACGTGGCGGCCTTGCGCGGTGGCCTGATGTATTTGCGTGAGCGGACAAGCGACATGTTCATATCGGGTGGCGAAAACATCTACCCCGCTGAGATTGCCGCTGCGCTCAAGCGCGTACCCGGTGTTTCCGACGCGCATGTGTTCGGGGTGCCCGATGCCACGTGGGGCCGTCGGCCGGTGGCCGTGGTCGAGCGGTCTCGCGCAAGCATGTTGGCGTTCGAGCCGCTTCTGACGGAAAATGCCGCGCGCGAAATCCTTTCCGCATCGCTTTCTAAGGTCTACCTACCCGATCGCCTGTGCTTTGTGGACGAGCTGCCGCGTGCGGGTATTGGCAAGATCGATCGTGCGGCCGTCGAGGAACTGTACGCCAAGCGCATCGAGGTCGAGCGCGTTATCCTGCATCGTGTGCGCCTTCCGTTTACGAAGCCGTTCAAAACAGCCAAGGCGACGCTTACCCATCGCGAGCTCATTATCGTCGAAGTGGTCGATGGTTCTGGGCGACGTGGCTTGGGCGAGTGCGTCTCGTTCGAAACCGACTGGTATCTGCCGGAAACCGTCGCGCAGGATTGGCTTGCGCTCGAGGGAATTATCGCGCCGATGGTGAAGGGCGCGGCATTTCTGCATCCGCGCGAGGTGAGCCGCCTGTTTGTTGCCGAACCGAAGCTGAGAGCCCTGCCCATGGCGTGCGCTGCGATGGAAAATGCCCTGTGGGATTTGTACGGACGTATCGTGGGACGACCGCTGTGGCAGCTGCTGCGCGAGGAGTACGAGCGCGTCGAGACATGCTTGCTCGAGGAGCTTGCAGCCCTGCCTCAGCTTGAGGGCATGATGGTGAAGCATCCGCGCAGGGATACCTCGGCCCTTTTGGGCGAGACGCGCGCGATGGTGCCGGCGGGTGCGGTAGTGGGCATGGGAGGCGCCGAGGAGGTGCTTTCCGGCGTACGCGCTTGCGTTGAGGCGGGGTATCGGCGGGTGAAGATGAAGGTTTCGCCTGGCGAGGGGCTCGATGCCGTGCGAGCCGTGCGAGCGGCTTTTCCGCAGCTGCTGGTGACCCTCGATGCTAACCAGAGCTTTCCGCCGTATGCCGAAGCGGGAGTGCGCGCCTACGACGAGTTGGGCATTGGCTGGATCGAGGAGCCTCTTGCCCCAAGTTGGGGCTGCTCGGCGACGGGCCGCCCGGCATTCGAGCGCCTCAACCGCCTGCAGCAGGGCGTTGCGACCCCGGTGTGCCTCGATGAGTCGTTCGTCAATGTGTGGCAGGCGCGCGAGGCTCTGGCGTTTGACGGCTTGCGCTGCCTGTGCGTGAAGGCGGGCAAGTTCGGTGGCGCGCAGCCGGCGCTCGAGTTCGTGTGCCTGGCTCAGCTGCTCGGCCGCGAGGTGTGGATGGGCGGCATGTACGACACGGGCGTGTCGAAGCGTTTGCACGCGGCGTTCCAGACGATTCCCGGCTTGGTGGTTCCCGGCGACATAGGCTCGACGTCGCGCTACTTCGCTACCGATATCACACTGCCGGCCTACGAGGCCAGCCACGGTTACGTGACCCTTAATCCGTATGGCTACGAGTCGGGCCTTGGCTGCACGCTCAACAAGGAGGCGCTCAAGCGCGTGCGCGTCGAACGCCGCGAACTGTAGCGGCTGGGCTGGGGCCGTTTGGTTCTTTGCTGCCTCACCGCATGATTCCGGTTCCCCAATGCTTTTGTGTGCCTTTGGAAGAGGGGCAATGATGAGGCTTGATATCAAGTATCATATACGGTTAGGTTTAGCCGAGGATTGCGGTTACGCAGCGGGGAAGGCCCGATCGTGCCGCGCGATGCGAAGGAGTAGCGTCGTTTGCCGTATCCGCAAAGAGTGAAATGGCGGATGTTTTTGGCGCCAAAGTCCTCGGCGCATATAAGGAGGTCTAAGCGGCTTAATGGATATCGCGATAAGTCTTGCACTCGTTGTGGTGTTCCTGCTGTTGAACGCGTTTTTCGTGATCGCGGAGTTTTCGCTGGTCCGCGTACGCAAATCCCAAATCGAAATGGCTATTGCCGATGGCAAGAAGGGCGCGAAGAACGCCAAGCTCGTCACCGACAACATCAATGCCTATCTTTCCGCTTGCCAGCTGGGCATTACCCTTGCTTCGCTCGCCTTGGGCTTTTTGGGCGAGCCGGCTTTCTCGGCGCTCATTCATCCCTTCCTTTCCACGCTGGGTCTTTCCGACGCGCTCATCTCGGCCATTGCCATCGCGTTCGGCTACATCGTCATGACCACGCTGCACGTGGTGATCGGCGAGCTCATTCCGAAGTCGTTCGCCATCTTCTCCACCGAGAAGTACGCGCTGTTCACGGCCACGCCGCTGCACATCTTCTACAAGCTGACGTATCCCATCATGTGGGTGTTCAACGGCATCACCAACGCCGTGGTGCGCTTGGCCGGGCATGATCCGGCAAACGAGCACGAGATCTACTCGGGCGAGGAGATCAAGCTGCTCATCGACGAGAGCACCGAGGGCGGCCTCATCGACGAGGACGCCAACGAGATCGTCGACAACGTGTTCGACATGGGCGAAAAGGACGCGTGCGCCATCATGACGCCGCGCACCGACATGGTTGCACTCGACATCGAAGATGACCTGTCGGAAAACCTCGACATCATCAGGCAGTACAAGTACACGCGTTATCCGGTGTGCCGCGGCAGCAAGGACCATATCGTCGGCTTCGTGCATATCAAGGACCTGTACGATCTGGGTCGTGACGTGCCCATGAGCGAGTGGCCCGTACGCGAGATTCCCGCCGTACCCGAGACGGCGCCCATGATGAAGGTGCTCGAGATCATGCAGGAGCAGCGCACCGAGATTACAGCCGTGGTGGACGAGCACGGCGGTACGGCCGGCATCGTGACCATGAGCGACATTATGGAGCAGATCGTCGGGCGTATCGATGACGAGTATGTGCACGAGGCCGACGACGAAGTGGTGACGCTGGCTGACGGCAGCCTGCTTATCGACGGCAGCTTGCCGGTGGGCGAGATCGAGGACCTCATTGGCTTTGAGCCCGAAGAGGTGGAGGAGTGCGAGACGGCGGGCGGCTTGCTGCTGGCGCTGTTCGATCGCATCCCGAAGGCGGGCGACGCGGTCTCCATCGATCACCATAAGGCGTACGTCACCTTCACGGTTATGGACATGGACCGTCATCGCATCGACAAGATTCGCATCGAGGTTGCGCCCAAGGAGGCCCCCGAAGCGTAAAGTGCCCGGTGCTCTAGGTTGTTTTTGCACAGAACCCGAGGCGGCGCGAGTTGGCTTCGGGCTAGCCTACCTTTACGTTCAGGTAGCGCTCGCAGTTGTGCCACAGGAGGTTTTCCAGCTCGTCATCGGAGAAGGGGAGCTGGGTGAGGCGCTCGAGTTCGGTGGCGGGGTTCCACATGGGGAAGTCGCTGCCGAACATGACGCGGTCGGTGCCGTATGCGCGTACGAGCTCAAGTGTGCGACGCGGCCCGAGGTATTCCATGGAGCTGCAGGCGTCGACGAAGCAACGCTCGCATTCCAGCAGCTCGAAGGCGTAGTCGTACACCGACCAGCCGCCGAAGTGCGCGGCGTTGACCACGAGATCGGGGAAGGTGGAAAGCACCTTCTTCAGGCGACGCGGATGCGAATAGTCGTAACGGTAGTCGCCTGTGTGCACCATGAGGGGAATACGTCCGGCGATGATTTCGTAGACGTTCATGAGGCGCGGGTCGTCAAGGTTTACCTCCTGCGTATCGGGGTGTAGTTTGATGCCCTTGAGCCCCATCTCGATGGCGCGGTTGATCTCGCGTTCGGGGTCTTCGTAATCCTGGTGCATGGTGGCGACGCCGATGAAGTTGGGGTGAATCTGGCACTGTTCGGCGATGAAGGTGTTGATGGTCTCGACGGTGGCTGGCTTGGTAGCGACCGAGCACACCACGTGATGCGTGATCGGCGTGTTCTCGCAAAGCTCGAGCAGCTTTGCGCTCGTGCCGTCGAGCGTGAACATGGGGATGTTGTAGAAGTCGCCAACGCTGCCAGCGGCGCGCTGGGCGATCTTCTCGGGGTAGATGTGGCAATGGCAATCGATGACGGTCATGTTCGCTTCCTTAGGCTGAGAGGAATGGATGCGGCCGCCTTGCGCTTGGCGTAGGCTGACCCTGTGCCGGGCGAAGTCGGCACGCTGAGACATTATAGTCGTGCGCTTTCATTGTGGGTTACGAAGGGGTGAACAAGGGCGCGATATAATGGCGGGTATCCAAGCATGTATGAGGAGATCCTATGAGCAGCATTGTCGATGAATCGAGCATTTTGCAGAAGACCCCTTGGCCGCTCAAGCTGTACGGCGTTCTGTGTATCGTGGGCGGCCTGTCGGTTGTAGCCGACGTGGCTGCGGCGGCGTTTGCTGTGTTCGGCTCGGTTCGCGGCGGTCTTTTAAGCGAATACACGCTGGTCACGCAGGTGTTTATCGTGTTGCTCGGCTGCATTTCGCTTGCTGCGGTGGTCCTTCTCGTTCTCCTGGGCGTTCGCCTTCTGCGCAACAACCGACGTCGTGCGCGCCACCTAGCCGAGGGGCTTGTGGTGCTCACCATCGCCTCGATGCTGTGCCTGACCATGCTTTTCGGCATGAGCGGCTACTTGGTTGTCCCCGGGGTTGTGCTGGCCGCCGAGATTGCCCTTCTGTCCTATATCGACCCTACGCTTGCCGAAGAGCGCGAGCTGCAGCGCAAGCTGCGCGATATGGAGACGCGCAGCGACGTCGAGGAGGGCACGCTTGGACTCGATGAAACCGGTAAGGGCTTCATTCGCCTCGACTTCTTCAACATCTTCTGGATATTTGTAGTGTGCTGCGTGCTGGGAATCGTGGTGGAGGTGGCCTGGCACATGATCGTGGTCGAGCCAGGCGTATACGAAAACCGTACGGGCATGCTGTGGGGGCAGTTCTCGCCTATCTACGGCTTTGGCGCAGTGCTCATGACCGTTGCGCTCAATCGCTTCCACGACCGCAGCATTGTGATGATTTTCCTGGTCAGCGCGGTTATCGGCGGGGCGTTCGAGTTCTTTGTGAGCTGGTTTATGGAAGTGGCGTTCGGCGTGACGGCCTGGGATTATACTGGCACCTTCATGAGCATTGGCGGGCGCACCAACTTCATGTTCATGTGCATGTGGGGCGTGCTTGGCGTGGTGTGGGTGAAGTTCTGCCTGCCTCGTATGCTCAAGCTGGTGAACATGATTCCGTGGAAGTGGCGCTACTCCATTACCTCCGTCGCGGCGGCGCTTATGATCTTCAATGGCGTCATGACTCTCATCGCGCTTGACTGCTGGGCCGAACGGCTGGCGGGCGTCGAGCCCGACAACGCCGTTACCGTCTATTGCGCCGAGCACTTTGATGACGACTGGATGGAGAACCGCTTCCAAAGCATGACCATCAACCCCGACGGCACGGCGCGCGTTTAGCGGGTCATGCCGAGCGTGCGGCCGTTCGGGCCGCCTTAGCGCATGAAGTCCATGAAATGCACGATGGTGGCGATGCGCTCAAGCGCCACTTCGGGCGACACGCCCTGGGCAAGGCAGATCTGCTTGGTGATGAACTCCCCGTTTTCCATGACGAAGTGGATGAGGGCGTCGTTTGTGCGGCTGTCGTCGCCTTCGCAGGGCTCTTGTCCTCTGCGCAGCGTTGCCGCCATCATGCTGAGGATGCCGCCGACGTAGTACAGGATGATGGTCTGGGCTTCAGGTTTGAGAGGCGTCCCATCGGGGCAGAGGATGGAAGTCCATGTGGCAGCCAGCGAGTCAAACACCTTGTCGAAGGCGGTCTCGATGCCGGCGTGGTTGATCATGATGGAAAGGCGTCGCAGCTGCGTGCCGGCGATGATCCTTCTAACTGCTGCTTCGTCTTTGTCGCTGATGCGGAAAGTCAGCTCGGCAACGAGCCTTCTTTGCAGGACGTCGTCCGAGATAACCGAACGCAGCAGATCATCGATGCCGTTGAAGTGGTAGTAGAAGGTCCCGCGGTTGCAGCCTGCTTGCTCGGTGATCATGCTCACCGTGATGTCGCGCAGCTCACGTTTTTCGAGCAGGAACCACAGCGCCTCACGGATGCGCTGGCGCGCGTCGCCGCCGTCGGCTTCTTTTCGCGGTCTTGCCATGGCGATTTCCCCCCTCGGACAACGGGTGTACTCTTGCTAGACTCTGTGATTATGATAATCCAACAAGGTGATGGATTTAAGAGGAACTTTTCCACGTTGAAGGGGCCTTGGAAGGGGTTGTCGATGGTGACAAATGACCTGTCCCCTTGTCACCGTGACAAGGGGACAGGTCATTTGTCACGGTGGTGTGCTAAAGCGTGTCGTTCCACTCGCTTCCGGAAATGCAAGAAAGCCCGGGTGACCGGGCTTTCTCGTGGAGGGGGAGGAGGGTTGTTCTAGGAGACTACTTCAGCGGCAGGGCGCCTTCGACCAGCTCGTCGTATTCGGCGTCGGAAAGCTGGTATCCGTAGAACAGCTGATAGTACTCGGTGACCACTTGCTTGAGATCGTCGTCGTAGGCGTGCGGGTAGCATACGCGCGGAAGCCACTGCAAACCGAGGATCTGGTTGACGGTGGGCGGGTTATTCAGCCATGAATAGGGCTCGCTCGGCACCTCGAAGTAAGTGCCGGAGTCGATGGCATCGATGCCTTTCCAGGCGGGCATGTCGGCCACGGAGGAGTAGACGCTGTTGGGACCGAAGACGATGAGCTCGGGGTTCCACAGCGCGATTTGCTCGAGGCTTGACTCCATGCCCTGGCCTCCGCCCTTGGCGTTTTCCACGACGGCGAGGTTGTTGGCTACGATGTCGATGACGCCGCTTTGGAAGGAGTTGGCGGGAATGATGTTAAGGCCCGCGTCGCCCAGGAGGTAGAGCATGTTCACGCGCTCGTTTTCGGGGATGGTGGCCATGACGCTTTCGGTTTCGGCCCAAGCGGCGGCGCAGTAGTCGGCCAGCTGGTTGCCGCGCTCGGGCAGACCGAGAAGTTCGCCGAGGGTGCGGTAAGCTTCGTCGTAGCCGTCGAGGGAGGTCTCGATGAACACGACGGGGATGGCAAGCTGGGCCTGCAGGCTCTCAAGGTCTTCCTCGATGCCGTTTTTCTTCTCGCCCATGTCTATGATGACCTGCGGGTTTGCCGCCGCGACCGACTCTTTGTTGAAGTCGCCTTTGGCGTTGTAGTACGAACCCAGCACGGGCAGAGCGGAAAGCTCCTCGCCGAGGAACAGCTTCTCATCTTCTGACATGGCTTGGCACAGGCCCACCATCATGTCGGGGGCCATGGTGATGAGCACCTGCTCGGAGGTGGAGCTAAGGGCCGCCACGCGTTCGATCTCGACAGGGACTCGCACTTCGCGTCCAAGTGAGTCGGTGAAGGTACGCAGCTCGACTACTTCGCTGGGTTCGGTGGGAACGGGGTCCTTTTCACCGCCGCCTCCGCAGGCCGTGAGGCCTAACGTCGTGCTTGCCAACAGCGCTGCAACGAGCACGCTTGCAAACACGGTTTTCAGGTTCTTTTTCATGAGCCTTCCTTTCCTTGTTCAACTACGTTGCAGATATTCACGCTTCCTTCGACCTCTTTAACCTCTTGCTGTGCGGAACGGGCTTGCGGGTGGAACAGGGGTCGTAGCCCCGTTCCACCCGCAAGCCCGTTCCGGGATGCTACTTCCTGATCTCGTGAACGGGCACGCATACGCGCACGCGGTCGTCATAGAGCGAGTTCACCTCGACGTCGACACCGTACAAGTCGCTCACCAGCTCTTTCGTGATGACCTCCTGGGGCGTTCCGTAGGCGTGCACGCGTCCGTGGTTGATAACCAGCGTGCGATCGGAGTACAGGAACGCGTGGTCGGGCTGGTGGGTGGACTGCACGATGGAAAGTCCCTCGCGCGCCAGCTGACGAACGCATGAGAGCACGCGCACGGTGTTGCCGTAGTCAAGGGCGCTCGTCGGTTCGTCCATGATGATGGTCTGCGCCTCCTGGGCGATGGCGCGCGCGATGAGCACGAGCTGCTGCTCGCCGCCCGAGATCTGGGTGTACGTACGGTGCGCCAGCTTCTCGATGCCGATGCGCTCAAGCGCAGCGTAGGCGCGCTCGACGTGTCGTTTGCCCGGCGTGCGCAGCATGCCGAGATCGGTTCCGGTGCTCATGAGCACCACGTCGAGCACTTCGTAGTCATACACCGGCGAATGCGACTGCGGGATGTAGGAGATCTCGCGGGCGCGCTCTTTGATGGAGAGGTGCCGCATGTCCTTGCCGTTGACGATGATGTTGCCCGTGTAATCGGGGTTGAGCCCCAGGATGCAGCGGAATAGGGTGGACTTGCCCACGCCGTTAGGGCCGAGCACGTTTACCAGCGTGCCGTCGGGAATCTCCACGTTGATGTCGTGGAGGACTTGGTGACGCCCGTAGGAGAAGTTGAGGTGTTGGATTTCGATGCTCACGGCTGCCCCCTAAAGCTTCTTCTTGCGGGTGATGAGGTACAGGAAGAACGGCACGCCGATGAAGGCGGTCAGGATGCCGATGGGAATTTCGGCCGAGGTTGCCAGGCGCGCCACGTCATCGACGATGAGCAGGAAGCTGGCGCCAAGAAGCGCGCTTGCGGGGATAAGCTTGCGGTAGTCGCTGCCCACGATCATGCGCGCGAGATGGGGGACCACTAGGCCCACGAAGCCGATGATGCCTGACACCGACACGCTTGCCGCGGTGACGAGCGTTGCGGCCAAAAGCACGATGTAACGGGTGTGCTTGGCGTTGATGCCCATGGTGGAGGCTTCGTCGTCGCCCATGGTGAGGATGTTGATGCGCCAGCGCATGGCGAATAGCACCGCCATGCCGATAGCCATGGGGATGGTCGGGCGCGCCACATCGGCGAGGCTGGTCACGCCGGAAAGGCTTCCCATGAGCCAGTAGGTGATGGCGGGCAGGTCATCGGCGGGGTCGGCCACCAGCTTGCAGAAGGACACGCCCGACTGAAACAGGCTTGATACCATGACGCCGGCAAGCACCACCACGAGCACGCGGTTGCCCTTGGCGTGGTTGCTGATGACAAGCACGATGAGCACGGTGATCATGGAGAACGCGAACGCGAAGGTCGAGGTGGCAAATGCGCCGCCAACCGTGAGGATGGCGAGCGCCGCGCCGAAGGCCGCGCCTTGGGATGCGCCCAAGATATCGGGCGAGACGAGCGGGTTTTGGAAGGTGCCCTGGAAAGCGGCGCCGGCGGCGGAGAGGCAGGCGCCGATCAGGAGCGCGAGCAGGATGCGCGGCAGGCGCACGTTCATGAAGAGCGAGTACTGCTGGTCGGTCCATGTGGGCTCGATGGGGAGGAAAAGCGAGCCGATCATAGCCAGGGCTTGGCCGGGCTCGATGGGGAAGCGTCCCAGCATGAACGAGACGAAGGTGGCCACAACCATGAACACAGCCAGGCCCGTGATGGTGAGCACCGCACGGCGCGTGGCCTTCGACTGGTAGGCGCGCCCACGGGCGGGCGGCTGGGCTTCGGCGCCCGCGTTGGCGTCGGCCGCCTTGGCAAGCGAACCCTCCGTTTCCAGCTTGACGGCTTCGAGGGCCTCTGCGTTGCCCTCTGCCGCCAACGTATCGACGCGAGAGGAAACCTCTCCGATGTTCATGCCGCCTTCCTCCTCCTGCGACGCGATGAATTATTCTCAAATAGGAATAACTCCTTGGAGGGAATTATATTCTTTCGTGGATAATATGGGAAGAGAAAACGCTTCCAGAATGGCGATGGCCTTTCCGCTCTTCGCATCCGCATCCCGGGATCAGCGTGCTATGCCCGAAAGGGGTCGGGGGATTGCGGGCATGCGCCCGCAATCC
>JAFSHA010000159.1 GCA_017440565.1 Eggerthellaceae bacterium
CCCGACGAGCCCAAACTGGAAGCAGCTGCGGCTTAATCTAGCCCAAAGCTAACCCCAACACCAAGGAAGGCGACCAGCAGGTCGCCTTCCTGTTTTACGGTGGCAAAAAAACCGAGAGACGCTTACCGGCCACTGTGGTCGAAGTGCGTCGCCTTCGAATCGGCACCTCCCACACCTTCGCCGCCCACGATGCGCGCGGCATCCAGGTGCGCAATTTCCGCCTTCATGTCGGCCACGAACTTGATGGCAAGCGCCATCGAGAGGTCGGCGCGGCACACGATGCGCTGGCACGTCACGTCCTCCATGTTCGGCGGAAGCGGGTATGCGGGAATCTGCCAGCCGTGCATACGCAGACGATCATCCAAATCGTACAGCGTCCAGGGCTTCTCAACGCCATCGGCCAGCCTCCAGCACAAGATGGGGATCTCAGTCGCCTCCTCGAGCATCTTGAATATACCCATGCCCTTGATCTCGTCCACGAGGTAGTGCGCCACGTCCATCGTTCGCTGGTGGATCTCCGCAAAGCCCTCGAAGCCGTTGCGCATGAACACGTAGTACTGGCCCACGATCTGCGCCGCGCTGCGGCTGAAGTTGATGGCCATAGTGGCCTCTTCCCCGCCCAGGTAGCTCACCCAGAAAATCAAGTCTTCGGGCAGCGCCTCTTTCGAGCGCCAGAGAATCCAGCCGATTCCGGGGTACACAAGGCCATATTTGTGCCCCGAAGTCGAAATCGACCATACGTTCTCTAGGCGGAAATCCCACGCGAGGTCAGGCTCAATAAACGGCGCGACCATGGCGCCCGACGCACCGTCGACGTGAATGCGCACCGGCACCGCCGCCTTGCGGTTGTATTCGGAAAGCAGCGCGTCAAGTCCGGCCACATCGTCATAGCGCCCCGTGTACGTGATGCCCAAGATGGCCACCACGCCAATGGTGTGCTCGTCAACGTAGTCCATCACCGTGTCAAGGTTAAGCGTCAGATGATCCTCGTCCATGGGAACGCAGCGCATCTCAATATCCCAGTAGCGGCAGAACTTCTCCCAACACACCTGGTAACCGCTCGAGATCACCAGGTTGGGGCGCCGCGAGGAATACACCTCGACGCCGGCTTTCTGCGCCAGCTCCTTCCAGCGGAATAGCATGCCCAAGCCACCCAGCATGCATGCCTCCGACGATCCGACCGTCGAAGTGCCCATGGGCTGCTCGGCCATATCGGCGTGCCACAAATTGCCCAGCATTGCCACGCATCGATTCTCGAGATCGGCCGTCATGGGGTATTCGTCCTTGTCGATAGCGTTTTTCTCAAGCGTCTCGCTCATCAGCTGAACCGCCTCGGGCTCCATGTAGGTCTGCACGAAGGTGCACAGGTTCTGATGCGCGTTGCCCTCGGTGGAAAGGTACTCGCGGATCATCTCGGCCGCCACCTGCGGTGCGACGGGCTTGTCGCCAAAGCGGCTCACGGGCATACCCTCGTCGGCTGCCACGGTTCCAAAAATGGGGCTCGCGGCGCCGGTCTCGACGTTCATCTCCTTGACGGTCTTTTCGTTCATATGGGTCATTTCTGCTCCTTTACGGTTGTTGGCTCTAGCGGTGCGCCCAGATAAGCGGGGCGGGACGCGCATGCGCACCCAGCTTCTGCGTCCGCCCCTTCAACGCGCTCTTTAATGCGTATGCGCTGCAAACGGATTCTTGGTCTTGCGCGCCGGGCCGCTTATGCCCGATCGCGCTCCCCGTTTGATCTTGGGTTTTGCCTTTCCATCCCAGTGATGGCGCAACGCGTAGATGACAAACGGGATGGCCACCGACACCGCAAAGGAAATGGCCAGAGTGACCTCGTACACCATATTCGCCTGCGAGGACAGCGCCGACGACGGGAAGAACGAGATAACCAGCGTCGCCAGCGTCATGAACAGGCCAACTCCCGCAACGGCCAGCTTGACGGGTTTGCCGCCCGGCAGCTGGAAAGAGCGCGGCAGATCCTCGTGCTTGAGCACCAGCTTGAAGTACGCCAGGAAGAACAGCACGTAAGCAACCAGGTAGATGACCACCGTAAGGCCGATAGCGGTCAGGTAGGCCACCGAAGAGCTCGAACCGCCCGAAAGCGCCATCGATCCGCACAGCACGGCATCCCAAAACGTCACCAGCACCGCCTGAATGACAACCGTCTTCACGTTCACGCCGTTTTTGTTAAGCTTGCCGAAGCTTGCGGGGATAATGCCCTCGCGAGCCGCGTCCAGCAGCGCTCGCGACGGACCCACGATCCAAGCTGAGATCTCGGCCAGCACGCCCAAGGCCAAAAGAAGGGCCACCGCGAACACGATCCAACCCATGCCGAAATGCGTGGCGAAAATAGCTTCGAACGCTTCAATGACGCCGTAGCTCATGTTGCCATCAAGCGTAGACGCCGGCAGCGTCGTGGCAACGGCCATGCCACCGATGGCATCAAGCGCAATAGCCAGCACGCACAGAATGATCATGGCAAGCGGGTAGTTCTTGTTGGGGTTCTCCAATTCGTTGACGTGCGAGGCGCTTGCCTCGACGCCCATGTAGGCCAAGATGAACGACGCGAACACCACGAGCGTGTCCACCTTCGTGAAGTCGGGCACGATGCTTTTCGCACTCAAGCTCAGATCGAGCTGAGATGCGCCGCCCGTCGCAAAGTACGCAATCAGGCCGATCAGCAAGACGCAAACGGGAAGCACGATGCCGCCTAGGAAACCCACCTTCGAGATTTTGGCCGTGAGTTTCGTTCCGCCCAGCTGCGTAAGCGTAAGCACCCACACGATAATGGCCACGCCAAAAAACATCACCAGCGGATTCTGATACAGCGCATCCCATTTCACCACGTAGCTAAACGCCGCTAGGATGAAAAACGCCATGGTCACGAAGCCAACCGTAATTTGGAACCATTGGTAGAACAGCGCGGCAAATCCCCAGCGCTGCCCCAGCGTCTTTCCTACCCAGGCAAAGATTCCGCCCGACTCCCAACCTTTGACGGTAGCCATCTCAGCCGCGCACATGGCAACGGGCAAGAACCACAGAATACCGCCCACCACCAGGAAAAACACCAGATGCAGACCCGATGACGCAAAGGTGGGATACTCGTAAACCGTCATGACCATCGAGGCCGTGATGGCGAAGAATCCGAAGAAGGTCAAGCTCTGCGTAATGGCGGGCTTGCCGGAGCCGACGGGCTTACCGCCTACGCTCACAGGCCGGCCGACCTGAGTTCGAACAGCCCTCTTTCCCGAGTCGCTCATACCAACTCCTTCCTAACAAGACACGCCGCCCGCCGGGACTCGCATGGCGGGCGCTCAATCCAATCGAATTCGTTGTACCACCGCACCGACAGGACGCCCCTCCACCCCTCAAGAAGCGTCACCGCATCGTCAAGCACCCGACGCAAGCAGGAAAACCGCGCAAATCGCCGCCGGAATTCACGCATTTTCCGGAGTTGTGTGCAAAAACCCCAACGATTGGATGTTTTTCGCGATTGATAAAGCTGTACTAAATTTGGTGCAGTTCTTTGATCAGGGGAAATGCCTACGCCCGCGTCAAAGAATCTCAATACCCATGGCAAATCGCGCTAAAATGAGCCGGTAAACCTCATCGACCGCCAAGAAATCGTCCAATCGTTGAGGTTTTTGCACACAACTTGCGAATGAAGGGATTTCCCATGCCCAACATCATCGATTACCTCGAGCATCAGTTCGCCACATTCGATGAGGTGCCGTTTAACGCCGTCGATGCGGGCGTCCTTTCGCAAATGTGCATGATCCGCGGCAAGGGCGTCATCCCGCCGCTTAAGGAACGGCAATCGTTCGCCAGCGTGTTCACCGTTTTGCGCAACGCGCTCTCGACCGGCCAGAAACCCGCCAGTTTCATCGACCTCATGAAGGCGGAGTATTTCGCCGACATGTTCACCGGGCTCGATCCCAGCCGCATTAAGCGCTGCCTGTTCGCCGTCGCAGCCTCGCCCCGTTTTCGCGACATACGCGTGCGCGACTACCTGAGCCTGTTCGATACGCGCATGGAAATGCAGTTCGCCGCCATGACCTTCGTTCAGAAAGACGAATTCGCCGTCATAACCTTCCGCGGCACCGATGCCTCCATCACCGGATGGAAGGAAGACTTCAACATGGCCTACGCCGCGCCCGTACCCGCACAGGAGCAGGCCTTGCGCTACCTCGAGGCGGTGGCGGGGCGCCTTCCCAAGCGGCTCATCATCAACGGGCATTCAAAGGGCGGCAACCTGGCCGAATACGTTGCGCTTAAGGCTCCGAAGGACATCCAAGATCGCATCGAGGTCGTGTACAACCTCGATGGCCCAGGATTCAAAGAGGGCATGTTCACCGAAGCCGACTACGCACCCATTATCGACCGCATTTACAAGGTGGTTCCGGAAGACTCCATCATCGGCATCCTGCTCAACTCACCCGCGCCCCTGCACGCGGTGGCAAGCAAGGCGCGCGGCTTCAATCAGCACAGCGTGTTCAACTGGGAGGTTGCGCTCACCCGACCGACAAGCACCGAACTTGCGCCTATCGATGTCAAGCGCGACGAAAACGCACGTGAGGAGCGTGCGGAAAGCACCGTGATCGATTACTCGGGCATTATGGGAACCGACTACGAGAACCTCGAGGGCGTTTCGGGTTCGTCGACGTTCACGAGCGCGGTCATCAAGCGCTGGCTTGCGAACTACGACGATCGGCAGCGCGAGACCATCGTCGATGCCATTTTCGACGCGCTTGAGGCAACGGGGGCCGACGACGTGCTCGACTTGTTCTCGGGAGGACCGCGCACCGTCAACCTGTTTCGCGAGGCAGCAGCCAGCATGGACGAAGACGACAAGGATCTTATCCTGCAGGCTGGGCGCGCCTTCGTGGAAGACGCATCGCGGCTTGCCACGGAGCGCGTAGGGCAAGCCGCTGCGCAAGGCGTGCTGAGCGGCGCCGCCAAACTGGCACAAGCCATCGAAAACGCAGCTAGCAAACGCGCCGCACGCGAGGAGGACTAAGTCGCGCGACTCGGGGCGTGTCTGACAACGCGACTCAAAACATGCCGGGCGACGCAACTCGGGGCGCGCCGAGTGACGGACGCAGGCGGTCCGCATTTGCCCAGCGTGCGCATTATTTGGCGAATCGCCGCAACCGCTGCTTATTCGGTAGGTTCAACAGGCTCGACGGGCTGCGTCTTTTTCTTGCGCGCGGAAAGGGCCGCCTTCGCAGCACCGATGAAAGCAGGCATGGCCGACACCACCACGATGCCAATGACAATGGTCTCGAAATGCTCCTGCACGAAGGGAATGCCGCCGAAGAAGTAGCCCACCAGCACGAACGAGGTAACCCACGCCACGCCGCCAATCACGTTGAAGAACGTGAACTTGCCGAAGTTCATGTGCCCCGTGCCCGCAATGAACGGCGCAAACGTGCGGAAAAAGGGCATGAAACGCGTGATGATGATGGTGATGCCGCCGTACTTCTCGAAATACGAATCGAGCTTGGCCATGCGCTCAGGCGTAAGCGATTTCACCTTGCCCGAGTCGATAATGCGGCTGCCGAAAAAGCGCGCGATCCAATAATTCGACGTATTACCCAAAATGGCCGCCACGTAGAACACGGCAAGCGTGGCCAAGACGTTAAGTCCGCCGCCATCCGCCGAGAACACGCCCGCCGCGAACAGCAGCGAATCTCCCGGCAAGAACGGGAAGAACACCAGGCCTGTCTCCACGAACACGATGATGAACAACGGGGTGTACACCCAAACGGGCCCGAGCGAGATAATCCAGCCCGCAATGAACGTACGCGGGTCGGAGAGCAAGTTAACGAAGAAGTCGATGATTTCCATGAATGCCTTTCGAAACGCGCGCTTCGGAATCGCGAGCCGAAGGCGCATCGACACGTGCCGCGATGCGAAAGCACCCGAACGCAAAAGTATCCCGGATAGGCAGGGCGCTCGCCAGCGGTCCCTTATGGCTGCTTCCTCCCGGACCTGACCAGGTTCGGAACATGGCGCCGCCCGGCCCATCCGAGATACTCTTATCACGTGCTGCGATAGTATAAACGAATCTGAGGCAACTCGGACATTCGTGTTCTTCTTCGGTAACGAAAAACACATTCCCCGCAGAAGAGCCGTCACTTGATACAATCACGGCGTACTGGAAAACGCACACAGAAACGAAGCAGCATGGAATCCAGACGTACACCCCCCGCCAAAGCGTTTGCCGCGGCAAGTCTCGTTTGCGCCGTCGTCGCCAGCGTCGTGCTTGCCTGCGTCGGCTGCACGCAAAACGCAGCAGGCCCCTCCGGGCAGGAGAGCAGCCCGTCCTCGTCTCAAACCGCCTTCATCGCACCCGAGGACATGCTGGCCGTTCAAGAAGCTGATTTCACTCCCCCGCCGCCTCCCGAACCTGAAGCCCAGCCCGAACCCGAGCCGCTGCGCCACTTTCCCACTGGCTCTGAGCTGAGGGGGCTTTCGGGAGCCACCGAACCCTTCGCCTTCGCGCTTGCCGAAGAAGACGAGGGCGTCGCCCTTTCGAGCGCCAGCGCAAGCGCCATCGGCGAAACCGTGACCGTTTTCGACCAGGCGGACTGGAAGTCGGGCTATTTGCTCGTCGACCTTGAAACCGGGCGCGGCATCGCGGGAAACATCGATGAGCGCGTGTTCGGCGCAAGCGCCATCAAGGGGCCCTTCGTCCACTTCCTGTGCGAGAAGTGGCTCGATACGGGCAAAGCCTCGCTCGAAGACGAAGTGACCGTCGGGGAAAAGACCATGACGCTCAAAGAGGCTGTCGAGGACGCCATCATCAAATCGGGCAACGAAAGCTACAAGGTCCTGTTCAGCACCTATAGCGCAGGATGGGCAACTTGGGTTGGCGAACTGGGCGTTGGCAGCGAATTCAACTCCTACCAGCGCAATCCCTATTACACCGCCCGCGAATCGGCCCTCATGTGGCTGGCGGCCTACAACTACGTCAACGCCGAAGGTGACGCCCGTGGCCAGCACGCCCAGTGGCTTTCGGAGATGCTCTCAGGCACGCAAGTCTCCTTCATGCGCCACGCTATTGCCGGCGGCGACGTGACGGTGGCAAGCAAACCCGGCTGGTACGCCACGCCCGAGGATTCCGAATACGATATGGACAGCTTCTGCGAGGCGGGCATCGTGAGCGAAGGCGGGCACGACTACCTGCTTACCGTCATGACCGATGCCGCCTACAAGGGCACCATCGAGAACGCCTTCGAGGACATCATCCAAGCCGTTTGGTCCGCCCGCCACGACATCGCCGCAGAAGAATAAAGGCACCGAACCAAGCTCGACGCCCCATTTTCATAGTCCAGGTTGGCGCTAGTAAGTCAGCGAGCGGAATCGAAAATATCCCAGGTCCGCCCAAGGAAGTCAGCGAGAAGGCCCCCGGTGCCTTCAGCTGGCGCGTCTCGCGGCTGAGCGTACTGCGTACGCGAGGGTAAGCGAGAAAGCGTCAGGTGGAGGTGCCGGGGGCCTTCGCAGCGTCGGGGGTCCGGCCGCCGCTAGGCGGACGGAAGCGTAAGATTTACTTCCTTCAGCTGACGGGGGCTCACCGCATTGGGAGCACCGGTCATGGGATCGGAAGCGCTCGAGGTCTTCGGGAAGGCGATGACGTCGCGGATGGACGCCTTGCCCGCCAGCAGCATGACCAGACGGTCGAGACCCAGCGCAATACCGCCATGCGGCGGAGCGCCCAGCTCGAGAGCGTGGATGAGGTGACCGAACTTAACCTCGATATCCTCCTCGGAAACGCCGCAGCGACGCAGCACGCGCTTCTGCTCCTCGGCGTTGTGGATACGGATGGAGCCGCCACCCACCTCAAAGCCGTTCATGACCAGGTCATATGCATAGCTCAGGCACTCAAGCGGGGCATCCTCGATCTTGTCCAGGTCCTCTTCGAACACATGGGTGAAGGGGTGATGCTCGGCAGCGTACTTCTTCTCATCCTCGTCGTACTTGAACATGGGGAAGTCAACAACCCACAGCAAGGAGTGACCCTCGCGCGGCACGTTCAGACGATCGGCCATGGCAAGGCGCAGCGCGGAAAGAACGGCGCTCACCGTCGCGTAATCGGAAGCGGCGAACAGCAGAAGGTCACCCGGCTCAACGTCCATGGCAGCCTTCAGGGCCTCCCACTCCTCGTCGGTGAAGAACTTCTTGATGGGGCTCTTCTCCTGGCCGTCGGTGGTAAACGCCACCCAAGCCATGCCCTTCGCACCGTTCTCCTCGGCAATGACGGCCAGCTTCTCAACGTCGCCGCGGCTCCAGTCGCCTGCGCCCTTCGCGTTGATGGCCTTGACCACGCCACCGGCCTGCGCCACGCTGGAGAACACCTTGAAGCCGGTGTTCTTGACGATATCGGTGATGTCAACCAGCTCCATGCCGAAGCGGATGTCGGGGCGGTCGTTGCCGAAACGATCCATGGCCTCGGCATAGGGCATGCGCTGAAGCGGGAACTCGACGTGCACGCCAGCAGCCTCGAGCACCTCGGACATGACGCCTTCCATCATGTCGACCACGTCATAGCCCTCGACGAACGACATCTCGATGTCCACCTGCGTGAACTCGGGCTGACGGTCGGCGCGCAGGTCCTCGTCGCGGAAGCAGCGCGCGATCTGATAGTAACGCTCGACGCCCGCGCACATGAGCATCTGCTTGAACTGCTGCGGAGACTGCGGCAGCGCGTAGAACTTGCCCGGATTCGGACGGCTGGGAACGATATAGTCGCGCGCGCCCTCGGGCGTGGAGTTCGCCAGAATGGGCGTCTCGATCTCAAGGAAGCCGCGTGCGTTCAGCGCGTTACGCATAGCCTGGGCAACGGTGTGACGCAGCAGCAGGTTCTGGTACATTTCGGGACGGCGAATGTCCATGTAACGCCACTTCATGCGCATGGTCTCATCGGTCTCGATGCCGTCTTCGATGGCAAACGGCGGGGTAACGGAAGTGTTCAGCACGGTGATGGCGCTGGCCAGAACCTCGATCTCGCCGGTGGCCATGTTGGGATTGACGGCCTCAGCAGCGCGAGCGCGAACCTTGCCGACCACCTTCAGCACGTACTCGCGGCCCAGGTGCTCGGCCTTCTCGAAGTCTTCCGCGGAAACGCAATCCGGGTCGACGACGACCTGCACGTAGCCCTCGCGGTCACGCAGGTCGCAGAAGATGAGTCCGCCGTGGTCGCGGTTGTGCCATGCCCAACCCGTAAGCACGACCTCGCGGTCGACGTCCTCGATGCGCAGCTCACCGCAGGTGGCGGTGTGCATGCAGTATTCGTTCTTCAGTTCTGCCATGGTTGTCCATTCTCCTTGCGAACAAGCCTATTCACTCAATCGGATGCCTGTGCCGCAGACAAGGGCACACGCAACCGAAGAGACTTTGCCTCAAACTGCGTTATTGTAACTCAGCGATTCTAAATCACGCAGGTTATCAGCGTATTTCCGCAAGAAAAAGCCGCCGACAAACGTCGACGGCTTCAAAATGGTTTGATGGTGCACGTTAGGAGAGCTTCGCGGAAAGGCTCTCGAGCTCCACGAGCTCTTCTTCGCGAGTGGCCATGTCGCGCAGCTTGACGCAGCCCTGCGCAAGCTCATCGGGACCGAGAATGGCAACGCGCGTCGCGCCCAGCTTGTCGGCCAGCTTGAACTGGCTTTTCAGGCTGCGCTTCTGATGATCCATCTCCACCACAAACCCAGCATCGCGGCACGCCTGCACCAGGCCGAACGCACGCGCGCGCACCGAGTCGTCCACGCAGGCCACGAACAAATCGCAGCGGGCTGCCTTCGGGAACTCAACGCCCGCTGCCTGCAGGGCAAGCATGCAGCGCTCGTAACCAAGCGCGAAGCCCAGGCCCGGCGTGGGGCGTCCGCCCACTTCCTCGGCCAACTTGTCGTAGCGTCCACCGCCGCCGATGGCGTTTTGCGAACCCAGCCCGTCGACCACCTGCGCCTCGAACACCGTTCGCGTGTAATAGTCCAGGCCGCGCACGAGCTTGGGATTCTCCACATACGCCACGCCCGCTCCGTCAAGCAGCTCCCTCACAGCAGCGTAATGCTCGCGGCAGTCGTCGCACAGATGGTCGGTGATCTTCGGCGCACCTTCCATCACCTCGTCGCATTTGTCGTTCTTGCAGTCGAACGCGCGCAGCGGGTTGATCTCGGCGCGCGTCATGCACGTCTCGCACAGCTCGTGCGCATGCTCGTTCATGTAGGCGCGCACAAGCTCGCGATACGCCGGGCGGCACGAGTCGCAGCCCATGGAATTCACGTACAGGCGCGTGGCCTCGGGCGGAATGCCCACCTTCTCGTAGAAGCGCATGAGCATGATGATGGCCTCGGCGTCAACCGTGGGCTCTTCTGCGCCCAAACACTCGATGCCGATCTGGTTGAACTGGCGCTGACGACCCTTCTGCGGACGCTCGGCGCGGAACATCGGGCCTGCGTACATAAGCTTTGCCGGTGCCGCGCCCTGCGGAACCAGGTCATGCTGCACCACTGCGCGAACCACGCCGGCCGTGCCCTCGGGGCGCATGGAAAGGCGGCTCTTCGACTTGATGCTGCCGCCCTCGAGCAGACGCTTCAGGTTCTCACCCGAAACGGCGGTGAACATCTCCTTCGAAACCACGTCGGTAGCCTCGCCGATGCCGCGCACGAACAGCTCCGTCTGCTCGAAGATAGGCGTCTCGATGGGCACGTAACCGTAGCAGCCGAACACTTCGGTCGCACACGCCTTGAATTGATTCCAGAACAACGCCTCGTCGGGCAGCAGGTCTTTCGTTCCCTCGGGAGCCTGAATAGCCATGGTGGTTTCCTTCGTATTGTGGGTTCGTTCGTAACGCCTGATTATAGCGCAGAAAAAACCGGCCGCCATCTAGGCGGCCGGCAGCAGGATAATCGGCTAGCGATAGCCCCGCATCGTTCCTACATCATAGGAAGCAGCAGGTCGTCGAAGTTGATGGGCGCCTCGACGCGGCAGGTATAATCGCCCTCGGCGTTGATGTCGATGAGCACATGCCCGCGGTCGTGCACCTCGCCGGTGATGACTTTCTCGGCAATGCGGTCGACCACCTGACGCTGGATGAGGCGCTTCAGCGGGCGTGCGCCGTACACCGGATCGAAGCCGTCGATGGCCAGGTGCTCCATAGCAGCCGGCGTCACGTCGAGCGTGATACGGCGGTCGGCCAGGCGAGCGCGCACGTCGTTGATCTGCAGCTCGACGATGGGCTCCATGTCGGCGATGGAAAGCTCGTCGAAGGTGATGATCTCGTCGATGCGGTTCAGGAACTCGGGCTTGAACGTGGCGCGCAGCGAATCCTGCAGGCGGTTTGAGAACTCCATCATCTTCTTAGCCGCCGCCTCGGGCGTCATGCTGGCCACATCGGTCATCATGTCGCCAAAGGTCTCGTTCTTCTGCGCGGCGTGGTCGCGAATAAGCTGGCTGCCCACGTTAGACGTCATGATGATAATGGCGTTCTTGAAGTTCACCACGCGACCCTGCCCGTCGGTCAGGCGCCCGTCGTCAAGCACCTGCAAAAGCACGTTGAACACGTCCGGATGCGCCTTCTCCACCTCATCGAACAAGATGACGCTGTAAGGCTTGCGGCGCACCTTCTCGGTCAGCTGACCGCCCTCCTCGTGGCCCACATAGCCAGGCGGAGAGCCGATCATGCGGGATACGGAGTGCTTCTC
>JAFSHA010000160.1 GCA_017440565.1 Eggerthellaceae bacterium
ATCACCTTGTTCGGATCTCAGATCGTTCAGTTTGCAATCGTGTGGTACGTGACCCTGCAGACCAACAGCGGCATCTGGGTGGCGGCCTTTACCGTCTGCTCGTATATTCCGCAGTTCCTCGTCTCGTTTCCGGGAGGAGTTTGGGCGGACCGATACAACAGGAAACGGCTGATCATCGGAGCGGACGCGCTCATCGCGGGCGTGACGTTGATTATGCTGCCGATCATGCCGCTCATTACGACGGAGCCCGCGCTGCTTGCGGCGCTGCTGCTCATGTCGACCATTCGCTCCGTCGGCGCCGGCATACAGAGTCCGGCGGTCAACGCGGTTATTCCGCAGCTTGTTCCGGAGGAACACCTCATGCGATACAACGGAATCAACGCCACCATGCATTCGGTGGTGCAGTTTGCCGCGCCCGCGGTTGCGGCCGTGGTGCTTACGACGAGCACGCTTCGCGCAACCCTACTCATCGACGTGCTGACCGCCATCGTCGGAATCGGCGTGCTGTCCTGCATTCGGCTCCAAAAGCAGCAGGCATGCGAAAACGCACCGTCTCTTTTGGCGGACATGGGCATCGGCGTCCGCTACGCCCGCTCCTGCATGCCGGTGCGCAACGCCCTCATCGTCTACGCCTTGTTTGTTTTCCTTGCCGTGCCGGCAGGCTTCCTGGCGGGCTTGTTCGTAAGCCGCGTCTACAGCGACACCTACTGGTACTTGACCGCGGTGGAGCTCGTCGGCTTCGCAGGCATGGCGGCGGGCGGTCTTCTCATGGGCGCATGGGGAGGCTTCAACGAGCGTAGGCTGACGCTGGCGACAGGGCTGGCTCTGTTCGGCGTAACGGCGATAGCCATGGGTGCAAGCCGCAGCTTCGTTCTCTACCTTGCTTTCATGGCGCTGTACGGTGTCGCCCTGACCACGGTGCAGACCACCATCACAACCATGCTTCAAGAAAGCTCAGAGGTTTCCATGCGTGGGCGCGTTTTCGGCCTTATGAGTTCACTCTATTCTAGTTGCTACCCACTCGGGATGGTTCTATTTGGAATAATGGCAGACTCAATCCCCTTGCCATGGATTATGGTCGCTTCGGGCCTTGCTCTCATGACACTTGCCGGTGCAGCCTATTATAGCCAGCGTGGCAAAATGAGCGTTTAGCACAAGGCTTGCCTCGATGGCATCCCGCTTTTCGATTTGACTCTCCTGTAACGGGAGCGTTTACGATGCATACAGAGCTAGAGAGAGGAGAGACATGCTGCGAATCGGAGAGTTCTCGAAGATGGCGATGACCACCGTGAAAACTCTGCGCCATTACGATGAGATCGGGCTTCTGAAGCCCCGTTCCGTGGACCGTTTCACGGGATACAGGCTCTACGAGGCTTCGCAGCTGACGGACCTGCATCTCATCCGGTCGCGTCGACAGGCGGGGTTTTCGCTCAGCGAAGTGTCGGATATCGTATCCGGAGACGATATCCGGGTGGCGTTGGAAAAACACGTCGTTGACCTGCAAAGGGAAATTGCCGCGCGGCAGGACATGCTTTCTCGCGCTCTGTTCATATTGGAGAAGAGCA
>JAFSHA010000161.1 GCA_017440565.1 Eggerthellaceae bacterium
AGGTGCTCGCCTGCGCCTCTTGATACGCAGCCTCTATGGGGTCGGCAACGTGGCCATTCTGCGTACCCATCACGAGGATTGCGCCGAGTGCGATAAGGCCCGCCAATAGCGCCGTAAGTACGACGATGGCCAACTTCAGTGCTCGCTCTTGCATGCCGATTCCTTTCGCAGCTCACCTCCGGGGAGGTTAGATTCTAGGGGGATGCCAGCAGGGAGGGATCGAAAGGGCGTCTTTGCGGAGGGGCTGTGCGCATTTTGTTTACTATGCTTTTACGAATGCGGGAATCCGGTGCGATGACACCGCGTTCGATCATCCCTCGACCGTCGCGCAGGTTAAATCTGCCAGTGCGGTAACGTTGCGCGGAAAACGTATCCTGCGCGCATACAATTTTCATGAGAAAACGTGTGCCAACCTAGGATCACGCACGACCTTTCGATCAAAGGAGGCTTTCCATGAGCGCTGTTCTTTCTTCTGCGGAATTTAACGAGAAGGTTCTCGGCGGTACCGGCAAGGTGCTGGTCGATTTCTTCGCCACCTGGTGCGGGCCGTGCCGCATGATCGCTCCCGCTATTGAGGAGATTGCCGCCGAAAAAGCCGGTGAGGTTGAGGTCTACAAGATCGACATCGATAAAAGCCCCGACATCGCCCAGCAGTTCGGCATTCGCGGCGTGCCTACGCTTATGGTGTTCGAGGGCGGCAAGCCCGTCAGCCAGATGGTCGGCGCGCAGCCCAAGGCCCAGATCCTGGCCATGCTGGGTTAGCATGACGAACTTGCAGGACAATCGCGGCGAGGGCCTGCTTGACCTCGCCATCATCGGGGCGGGCCCCGCGGGAATGACGGCTGCCTTGTACGCATCGCGCGCGGGTCTTTCCGTCGCCATGTTCGAGCGCATCATGCCCGGAGGCCAGCTAGCTCAAACCGAGCATCTCGAGAACTATCCCGGCTACGCCCAGAGCACGAGCGGCTTCGAGCTTGCCATGTCCATGCAGGCTCAGGCTACCGCGTTCGGCGCGAAGCTTGTTAACGAGGAAGTGCTCTCGGTTGATTTCAACGCGCCGGTGAAGGTTCTCGAAACCGCCTTCGGCATCTACCGCGCGCGCAGCGTCATCGTGGCTTCGGGCGCGCGGCCCACTCGCCTGGGCCTTCCGCTTGAGAACGAACTGCAGGGCAGGGGCCTTTCCTACTGCGCCACCTGCGACGGCAACTTCTTCCGCGGGGTCGACGTGGTTGTGGTGGGTGGCGGCAACACGGCCGCAGCCGACGCGCTCTACCTTTCGCGCATCTGCAACAAGGTCTACGTCGTGCATCGTCGCGACAAGCTTCGTGCGACGGCCATTTACCATCAGCGCCTTGCCGGTATCGATAACATCGAGTTTATCTGGAACACCGAGGTGAAGGCCTTCATCGCCGAGGACGGCATGATGGCGGGCGTGCGTCTTGCCAATAACGTTACAGGTGAGGAAGCCGACCTCGCGTGCCAGGCGGTGTTCGTCGCCATTGGCACCACGCCGAACACCGAATGCCTGCGTGGTGCGCTTCAGCTCGATGCTGCAGGCTACGTTCTAGCCGACGAGATGGGCCGCACCGCCACGCCCGGCGTCTACGCCGCGGGCGATGTTCGCGCCAAGGAGCTTCGCCAGGTGGTCACCGCCGTTTCCGACGGCGCCAACTGCGCCGAAGCTGCTGCCGAGTTCCTTGCGGAATAACCTGCGTGAGTGAGGGGATCGCCCTTTTTGCACAGAACTCATGATGCGCGCGAAGGTCGCGCCCCCTCGCTCACCGAGAGCTTACTTAACAGGGCTTTGTTCTTCTGATACTATATTCAGTTGCTGAAATACGCCTTAACGATTGCGATATCAGGAGAAACCATGCGCGATAAGCTCGTGAAAATCATAGAGGCCTACGAAGAACTGCAGGTCAAGATGGGTGACCCGGCGGTGCTTTCCAATCAGAAGGAGTACAACCGCCTGGCTAAGGAATACGCCAACCAGGGCCCGCTTGCCAAGAAGGCTGCCGAATACGTGCAGGCCGTCGACGACCTCGAGGCTGCCAAGGAGATGCTTTCCGATTCCGACATGAGGGAATTTGCCCAGGAGGAAATCGCCGAGATCGAGTCGCGCCTCCCGCAGCTTGAAGAGGACATCAAGTTCATGCTCATCCCGTCCGATCCGGCTGATGAGAAGGACATTATCGTCGAGATCCGCGCTGCCGCCGGCGGCGACGAGGCTGCCATTTTCGCGGGTGACCTGTACAAGATGTACATGCGCTTCGCCTCTGACCAGGGCTGGAAGACCGAGACCCTTGACGTTTCCGCATCCGAGGCGGGCGGCTACAAGGAGATTCAGTTCAAGGTCAAGGGCGACAAGGTGTTCTCCGTCATGAAGTTCGAGTCGGGCGTGCATCGTGTGCAGCGCGTTCCTAAGACCGAAAGCCAGGGACGTATCCACACCTCCACTGCCACCGTTGCCGTGCTTCCCGAAGCCGACGAGGTCGAGGTCGAGATCCACGAGTCCGACCTGCGCATTGACGTATATCGCGCGGGCGGCCCGGGTGGTCAGTGCGTTAACACCACCGACTCGGCCGTGCGCATCACGCACCTTCCTACCGGCCTTGTGGTTCAGTCGCAGGACCAGAAGTCCCAGCTCCAGAACAAGATCGCGGCTATGGCCGTCCTTCGTGCGCGCCTGTACGAGAAGATGCTTGCCGAGCAGCAGGCTGCCGAAGGCGCTCAGCGTCTCGCGCAGATTGGCTCGGGCGACCGTGCCGAGAAGATTCGCACCTACAACGGTCCGCAGGATCGCGTGACCGACCATCGCATCGGCTACAACGGCACCTACAACGGCGTGCTGCTTTCCGCTGGTGGCGCTGGCTTGCAGGAGCTCATCACCGCACTTCAGGCGGCTGATCGTGCCCAGAAGTTGGAAAACGCCGTCGAGTAATTATGGGAACAGGGGTTGGAATTGGAACAGGGGTCGCAAACCCCGTTCCAATTCCAACTTGGGCATTCCGATGTTGTAAGGAGCATGCGTGTCCCAGGAAACCTGGACCGTGAAGTCCACGCTCGACTGGACGGTCGATTACCTCGCCCGCAAAGGCGACGAATCGCCCTTGGTGTCGGCTCAGTGGCTGCTTTCCGAGGCCACCGGGCTTTCTCGTATCGAGCTGTATGTTAACTACGACCGCCCTTTGAGCCTTGAGGAACGCGACGTGCTGCGCGGTTATGTCACGCGACGTGGCAGGGGAGAGCCCCTGCAGTACATTACTGGCGAGGTGGGTTTTCGCCACATCACGGTCAAGGTGCGTCCCGGCGTGCTTATCCCGCGCCCCGAAACCGAGGTGCTGGTAAGCGAGGCCCTGGCCTTGCTGCCTGCGCCCGAGCGTCCACGAAGCGCTGAGTTTCTAGCTGAAATGAGCTATGTTCTGGGTGACGAAGCCGAGGAAGCCGGCGTTTTGGCAGCTCAGGCGCCTGATGGGGAAGGGGCCTCGGACAATCAGGATCAGCCTTCTCTTCTCGTTGCCGATGTGTGCACCGGTTCGGGTTGCATTGCCTGCTCGATAGCCTACGAGCATCCCGCGACGCGCGTTATCGCGACCGACATTGATTCGTCCGCCATCGAACTTGCCCGCCAGAACGTCGCGTTGCTCGGCTTGGAAGACCGCATCGAAGTCTGCCAAGGTGATCTGGGCGAAGCCGTTCCGTCTCATCTCGTGGGCGCTTTCGACGCCGTGGTGTCCAACCCTCCCTACGTGCCCACGTCTGTTATGAGCGAGATTCCGCGCGAGGTGCTCGATTTCGAGCCGGCCCTTGCGCTTGACGGGGGCCAAGACGGGCTCGACCTGTTCCGTCGCCTTGCCGTCTGGGCCCTTGCGGCCCTGAAGCCCGGGGGAGCATTTGCCTGCGAGCTTCACGAGACCTGCCTTGACGAGGCCGCCGAGTTCGCGCGCGGCCTCGGCTTCTCAAACGTGCGCATCGTGTACGACCTTACCGGTCGTCCGCGCGTGCTCACCGCGTTAAAGTGAAATGCCGAGTGGGACAGGGAGCCCGGCTCTGTCCCACTCGAAATACTAGATGCAGAAAGGTTTTCCATGTCCGACTTCAATGTTTTGAAAGCCCAGCTCTCCGATTCCCGCTATGCGCTGCAGGCCCGCTTGGGCGAACGCCAGCCGAAAATCGGTATCATCCTGGGTTCGGGCCTTGGCGTGCTTGCCGAAGACATTGAGAATGCGGTAAGCGTTCATTTCGGCGACATCCCCCACATGAAGCGCAGCACCGCCATGACCCATGTCGGGCAGTTCGTGTGCGGAAATCTGGGCGGGAAGTGCGTGATAGCCATGCAGGGCCGACTGCACGGTTACGAGGGCAACACCCCGCGCGAGATTGCCTATCCGGTCTGGCTTATGCACGAGCTGGGCGTCGAGGTGCTCATCACCACCAACGCCGCCGGGGCTATCAACCCCGCCTTCGAGGTCGGCGACTTCTGCATCATGACCGACCATATCAACTTCACAGGCGGAAATCCCATCGTGGGCACCGAGCCCAACGAGCTTGCCATGCGCTTCTTCTCCATGTACGAGGCCTACGACCCTGCTTTGCGGGCTCTGGTCAAGGAAGTTGCGCGCGAAGCCGAAATACCGGTTCGCGAGGGCGTGTACCTGGGCCTTCTGGGCCCGAGCTTCGAGACGCCGGCGGAAATCCGCGCGTTTCGCGCCTGGGGTGCCGACACGGTTGCCATGTCGGTCATCCATGAGGTCATTGCCGCTCGTCATGTGGGCATGCGCGTGCTGGGCATATCGCTCGTAAGCAACATGGCCTGCGGCGTTCAGGCGTCGAACCCTTCCGATTTCGAGGTCTTTCAGGTGGCGCTCGAGCGCAGCGACGACTTCTGCCACCTTGTCACCGAGACGGTTGAGCGCCTCGCTTTGTAGCGCATGAGGGGGCCTTTCATCGCGCGCAATCGCGTTGTTTGCGCGGAGTGACCGAAAGGGTAGTCCTTCGAACAATTAACAGAAAGGCAAAACTTAGCGTTTATAATGGCGCAATTTGCAGCTTAAGATGCGGGTAACTAAGGAGATAAGCATGGCACGCGTTTACAACTTTTCGGCAGGTCCGGCCTGCCTTCCCGAAGAGGTGCTCAAGCAGGCCGCCGAGGAGATGCTCGACTACCAGGGCACCGGCATGTCGGTCATGGAGATGAGCCATCGTTCCAAGGCTTTCGACAAGATCATCAAGGACGCCGAGGCCGATCTGCGCGAGCTTATGGGGATTCCCGAGAACTACAAGGTGCTGTTCCTGCAGGGCGGCGCCACGCAGCAGTTTGCGGCTATCCCGATGAACCTCATGCAGAACAAGGTGGCCGACTACATCGTTTCCGGCTCCTGGTCGAAGAAGGCGTTCAAGGAGGCGAAGCTTTACGGCAAGGCTAACCTGCTGGCCTCTTCCGAGGACGAGAACTTCTCCTACGTTCCCGACGTCGACGCCATCGAGGTTTCCGAAGACGCCGATTACGTCTACATCTGCCAGAACGAGACCATTTACGGCACCGTGTACCACAAGCTTCCCGACACCAAGGGCAAGCCGCTGGTTGCCGACGTCTCGTCTTGTTTCCTGTCTGAGCCCATCAACGTCGAGGACTACGGCCTTATTTACGGCGGCGTGCAGAAAAACGTCGGACCGGCTGGCTGCACTATCGTCATCGTGCGCGAGGACCTTATTCGCGAGGGCGTCATTCCTGAGACGCCCTCCATCATGCGTTACAAGACCCAGGCCGACGCCGACAGCCTCTCCAACACCCCGCCGTGCTATGCCATCTACATTTGCGGCCTGGTGTTCAAGTGGATCAAGGCCCAGGGCGGCCTCGAGGGCATGAAGAAGCTCAACGAGGAGAAGGCCGCGCTGCTCTACGACTTCCTCGACAATTCGAAGCTGTTCAAGGGCACGGCGCGCAAGGAAGACCGCTCCATCATGAACGTGCCGTTCGTTACCGGCGACGCCGAGCTTGACGCGCTGTTCGTGGCCGAGGCTAAGAAGGCCGGCATCGAGTCCATCAAGGGCCATCGCAGCGTCGGCGGCATGCGCGCAAGCATCTACAACGCCATGCCGATGGAAGGCGTGAAGGCGCTGGTCGAGTTCATGAAGGAATTCGAAATTAAGAACAAGTAATATCCAAATCCCTTTCC
>JAFSHA010000162.1 GCA_017440565.1 Eggerthellaceae bacterium
AGGCCCCCGGCACCTCCATCTGGCGCTTTCTCGCTTACCTTCGCGTACGAAGTACGCTCAGCCGCGAGACGCACCAGCTGAAGGCACCGGGGGCCTTCTCGCTGACTTACTAGCGCCAACCTGCGGGTGACCCTTGCTTCTATCATGGAGAAGACCGCCATTCGATTCATATGGAGCCAATATGTCGCACGTGAACGAAACCAACGAATACGAGTTTTTCGCGAGCTGCCTTCCGGGCTGTGAGCAGCTGCTTGCCGATGAGCTGCGCGCCATGCGCGTACGCCGCGTGCGTCCGCTGGGTGGCGGCGTCGCGTTTTTCGGTGATGCGAGATGCGCCATGCGCGTGTGTCTGTGGTCACGTTTGGCCGCGCGCGTGATGCTGGTGGTGGGTCGCGTGAATGCGGGCGATGCTGATCTTCTGTATGCGGGAGCGTATCGCCTGGCATGGGAGTCCGTCTTGGCGCCTGGCGCCAGCATATCGGTTCACGCGCATGGCACCAATGCCGAGCTTCGCAACACGAAGTTCACTGCGCTTAAGATCAAGGATGCGGTGTGCGACCGCGTGCGTGAGCGCCGCGGCCAGCGCCCCGATGTCAACACCCTCTCTCCTGACTTGACCATTGACGTGCGCGTCAACGAAGCTCGCGCCACCGTTTCCGTTGACCTTTCGGGCGAATCGTTGCACAAGCGCACCTATCTGGGGGAGCGTGATGGCAGCGATGCGCCTTTGAGCTGTGCGCATGCCGCTGCGCTGCTTGCCGCAGCAGGGTGGAAGGCGCGCTTTGCGCAAGGGGGAGGGCTGTTCGACCCGGTTTGCGGCGAGGGTTTCGTGGTATGCGAGGCCGCTGGTGTTGCAACCGACTGCGCACCCGGCCTTCTGCGCGATCGCTGGGGATTCTTCGGATGGCTTGGCTTTGACGAAGAGACGTGGGATGAGCTGCTTGCTGAAGCTGATGAGCGATTCGACAGCGGCCTTTCGGCGCTCCTGGGACAGGAGTCGGCAAAGGTTGATGCCAAGAGCGCGCCCGATTCCTCCACGGTGCGCATCGTGGGCGTTTCGGCTTCTTCTCCTTCCGTTGCCCGCGCTCGCGAGCATCTGAGGGCGGCCGGGTTGCGTCAGGTGGCAAGCGTCGAGGCGGCTAACGCCGACGATGCGGGCGAGGTGCTCTCGCGAGTTTGCAACGTTGTGAGCAAGCGCGCGGGCAAGGGCTTGCTCGTCGCCAGCGCCATTCCGGTAGATCGTGACGACGCCGATGCGCGTGCCGTTTCCGAGACGGCGGCTTTCATGGCTGCTGCGAAGGGGGCTTTGCCGGAGTCTTCGTTTGTCTTTGCGGGAACGCAATCTCTTGGATGTCATTTCGGCTTGGAACCTGCGTTTTCGGCCAAGATTGGACGTGGGCGAATCGAGGCGCGCATGGAGGTTTACGAGCAGGCGCCGGCTGCCATGTGCGCTATAACCCTTCCTGATAGTGCGGGAGGGGCCGATCACGTTGTCGAAGTGCACGATGAGCAAGCCTCCCAGTTCGCCGCCCGCTTGCGCAAGGTTGTCAAGGAGCGTCGCAAATGGGCGAAGCGCGAGGGCGTTTCCTGCTACCGCGTCTATGACGCCGACCTGCCTGATTACGCAGTTGCCATCGACGTGTACGAGGGGGCGGCCGAGTCGAAGGGCAAGACGTTCGTGCACGTTGCCGAATACCAGGCGCCGTCTTCGGTTGATGCCGCGGTTGCGCGCCGTCGCTTCGATGACGTGCTGGCCGTCGTGCCGGTGGTGCTGGGGGTAAGGCCCGACCATGTGTTTTCGAAGGTTCGTGAGAAGTCGAAGGGTGGCGAGCAGTACCGCAACGCGGGACGTCGCTCGTACGTGGCGCACACCGCCGAGGGTGGACGCGTCTTCGAGATCGACTTGGCGGGCTATCTTGATACGGGCATATTTCTCGACCATCGCACGACGCGCCTCATGGTGGGCGACATGGCTCGGGGCAAGCGCTTCCTCAACCTGTTCGCCTACACCGGCACGGCAACGGTGCACGCGGCGGCTGGAGGCGCGCGGCACACCACGACGGTCGACCTATCTCAGACGTATCTGGATTGGGCTCGTCGCAACATGGAGGAAAACGGGTTTACGGGGCCGGACCACGTATTCGAGCGCGGCGACTGCATGGAATGGATTCGTGATGCGCGTCGAGCGGGCAAAAGCTTCGATCTGATCTTCGTCGATCCGCCGACGTTCTCCAACTCGAAGGCCATGGGCAAGCGCACCTGGGATGTGCAGCGCGACCACGTCGAGCTTTTGGTGGGGGTCTCGCGCCTCCTGGCGAAAGGCGGCGTAGCTGTGTTTTCGTGCAATCTGCGCAACTTCAAGCCCGATGTTGAAGAGCTGGCGCGTTTGGGGGTTGAGCTTGAGGACATCGCCCCGAGCACCATCCCGCATGATTTCGAGCGTAACCCCAAGATCCATAAGTGTTATCTGGTGCGCAGAATTTTTCGAAATTAGGGTATTGCACCCTGCAACAGGTTCGCTATAATACTATCTTGCGCGTTGAGGGAACGCCCTCGACAAGCCCGAATTCCTCGGTAGCTCAACGGCAGAGCATCCGGCTGTTAACCGGAGGGTTGTAGGTTCGAAACCTACCCGAGGAGCCAGATCTTTCCAAACCCGCCACTCGGCGGGTTTGTTCTTTTTCGGGGTTAATGAGCTGCTTGATCAAGGTAAGCGCATTGCACAAGCGTGAAGTGCAGACTACGACAGTGAAGGCGGGGCGGTGGCAAGGATTTTCGTCCCCCTGCCGCCTCGGCTCCCGAAAGGATTCCATGCAAGGGAAAGGGCCGCGTGAGCGACCCTTCCGTGTTTGCGATCTGTTGTTTTGCTGGCGCTATGCCTGAGCGAGGGTGACGGCGGTGCCGGAACAGGTGACCATGAGCATTCCGCCATCGGCGCCAAGGACCTCGTAGTCGAAGTCGACGCCCACGATGGCATGCGCACCCATCTTCGATGCGCGCTTCTCCATTTCCTCCTGAGCTTCGCGACGTGCCTTCAGAAGCTCGTCTTCGTAACCAGAGCTGCGGCCGCCCACAATGTTGCGAATGCCCGCGCCGAAGTCGCGCAGGAAGTTGACGCCGGTGACGACCTCGCCGAACACGATGCCGTAGTAGCCGGTGATGCGGTAGCCCTCAACGTTGGTGGTGGTGGTGACGATCATGGTAGACCTCCCGTCTCGATGTATGCATAGGCTCATTATAAGACCGTACGCCTTCGAACTGCGTTTTTTCCCAAAACCGACGGAATGTTACGGATTTGAAATTCGTAATACTGGCTCGTGCGTGCTGCTCTATACTGTGTTACGAATTGTTCGTTCGTAATACCGAATTGCCACGGAGGGCGAAAGATGGAGCGTTCGATAAGCAGAAGGGCTTTTGCGCAGGCTACTGGCTTGGCTTTGGTCGCTTCTTCTATGGGGGGCGTCATGTTCGGCTGTTCGCGCAGCGGCGCTGACCAATCGGATTCACAGGGCGAAGGCGCCGGCGCGCCTTCTCAGGTTATCGTGACCATGACACCTGGTTCTGAACCCGCTGCCGGCTTTGATCCTTTGGTTGCCTGGGGTTGTGGCGAGCACGTACATGAGCCTCTCATTCAGTCAACCCTCATCAAAACCGACGAGAACCTTGAATTCGAAGGCGACCTGGCCCTTTCCTACGAATGCGCGCCTGATGGTATGAGCTGGACCTTCCGCCTGCGCGATGACGTCGTATTCTCCGACGGGGTGCCGCTTACGGCCGACGATGTGGCCTTCACCATCAACGGGATCATCAACGGCGAGGCTGCTCAGGCTGACCTCTCCTCCATTGCCGAAGCGGTGGCCGAGGATGCGCACACCGTCACGCTGCGTATGGCGCGCCCCGACAACGCCGTTCTCTACACGCTGGCGGTGGTCGGCATCGTGCCGGTTCATGCTTATGGTTCGGGCTATGGGGCGAACCCCGTGGGTTCGGGGCGTTATCTGCTCGAGCAGTGGGACATGGGGCAACAGGCCATCTTCAGGGCAAATCCGCTTTATTACGGCGAGGCGCCTAAGATCGAGCGCCTTGTAGTGGCGTTCATGGAAGAGGATGCCTCGCTTGCCGCGGCGAAGGCCGGCCAGGTGGACGTGGCTTACACGTCGGCCACACTTGCGGCCAACGTTCCCGAGGGCTTTGAGTTGCTGGAGTGCCGCTCGGTCGACTCGCGCGGGATTTCGCTTCCGTGCGTCGCGGCTGGATCTCCCGGAAAGCCGGCTGGGGGAGATGTGGCCTACGAGGTGGGAAACGACGTCACCTGCGATGTGAACCTGCGTCGCGCCATCAATTGCGGTGTCGACCGCGAGCGCTTAGTGCGTTACGTGCTCAACGGCTATGGCACTGAGGCCTACAGCGTTTGCGACGGCATGCCCTGGAGCTCGGATGACATGCGCGTTGCGTATGACGTCGCGCGTGCCGAGGGACTGCTTGCCGCGGGCGGATGGTATCCAGGTGATGATGGCGTGCTCGTGCACGAGGGCGACGGCGTGCGCGCGAGTTTCGAGCTGCTCTATCCCGCGGGCGATTCCGTTCGTCAGGCGCTTGCCGCCGACTTCTCCAATCAGATGGCCGACTTGGGCATCGAGGTGAAGGTGCGCGGTGCCAGCTGGGACGACATCTATCCGGCTCAGTACACCACGCCGGTGCTGTGGGGTTGGGGATCCAATTCGCCCGTCGAGATATATGAGCTCACTCATTCGCGCGGGTGGGGAAACTACGCGACGTATGAAAGCGATGCGGTCGATGCTGCGCTCGATGCTGCTCGAGCCCAGGTGAACATCGAGGATTCCTACGCGTACTACCACAAGGCCCTCCTCGACCCTGAGACGGGGGAGGGCGTGGCGCCTTCTGCGGGCGCGTCGTGGGTTTGGCTTGCCAACGTCGATCACCTGTACTTTACGCGTGCGGGCCTTTCCGTCGCCGAGCAGAAGCCGCATCCTCACGGCATTGGCTGGTCGCTTGTGAACAACATCGACCAATGGCAGTGGAACGCCTAGCGGTGGCCTCGTGAAGACCACTTTGAAATACGCGCTTCGCCTTGCGCTGCTGCTTTTGGCGGTGAGCTTCGTCGTGTTTGCGCTCGTGAGCGCCTCGCCCATCGATCCCGTGCAGGCCAACGTCGGGCAGGCGGCTTACGTGACCATGAGCGAGGAGAAGCGAGCGCAGCTGGCCGAGTACTGGGGCGCGGGCGTGCCATTTTGGGAGCGTTACCTCAATTGGCTTTCCGCCTTCGTGCAAGGTGATATGGGCACCTCGCTGCGCTTTAACGCGCCTGTGGCCGAGGTCATCGCCACGCGTGCTGTCAACTCGCTTGCCCTCATGGCGCTTGCGTGGCTGATCAGCGGTGTTTTGGGTTTTGTCATGGGCGTTGTCGCCGCTGTCTTTCGTGGAGGGCTTATCGACAGGCTGATCAAGGGGTACTGCTTCGTGTTAGCCTCGACTCCGACGTTTTGGCTGGGACTTTTGTTCCTCATGGTGTTCGCGGTGGGATTGGGGTGGTTCCCGGTGGGCTTCTCGGTGCCTTTGGGAAAGGCCGCTGCCGATGTGACGTTGCTTGACGCCGCGCATCACATCATCCTGCCTGCGCTTACGCTTTCAGTGGTAGGCGTGGCTAACATTGCATTGCACACGCGCGAGAAGACCATTGACGTCCTGGAAAGCGACTACGTGCGCTTCGCCCGCGCCCGCGGCGAGGACACATGGCGCATCTTGCGTCGTCACGGGTTGCGCAACCTGGCGCTGCCGGCGCTCACGTTGCAGTTCGCCTCCATCTCCGAGATTTTCGGCGGGTCGGTTTTGGTCGAGCAGGTGTTCTCCTATCCCGGCCTGGGTAATGCCGCTGTTACGGCGGGCTTGGGAGGCGATGTGGCCCTTCTGGCTGGCATCGCCGTGTTCTCGGCAGCTATCGTGTTCGCGGGCAACTTGACGGCCAATATCCTGTATGGCGTAGTCGACCCGCGCATGCGCAGGCGGCGTGGCGTTGCTGAAGGCTCCTTGCCCGAGGGCGAGGGTCGTTGCGCTGCGGAAGGGGGCGGCACGCGATGAGCGAGCTTGTCTCCGTTCTGCATCTTCCTCGCGTAAGGGGCGCGGAAAACCGTCGTCGCACGCTGGTTGCGTGCGTGGTGTCGGCGATGCTTCTTATCGTGCTCACGGTGGCGGGCCTGGTGGCGCATGATGCCGCGATGGCGACCGATTTCACGCGCAGCAACCTTGCGCCTTGCCTTTCTCACCCGTTCGGCACCGACTGGATGGGGCGTGACATGCTGCTACGTACATTGGCGGGTCTGTCGACCAGCATCCTCATCGGCCTTGCTGCGGCGGGCGTTTCTGCCGTTATAGCGCTTGTGCTTGGCACGGCGGCGGCGCTTGGCGGGCGTAAGGTCGATGCGGCCATCAGCTGGCTTATCGATCTCATGATGGGCATTCCGCACATCATCCTGCTCATCCTTATCTCGTACGCGCTGGGGAAGGGCTTCATCGGCGTGACGGTGGGCGTGGCGCTGACGCATTGGCCTAGCCTTGCGCGCGTGATCCGCGCCGAGGTGCTGCAGCTTAAAGACTCGACCTTCGTCGCGGCGGCCAGGCGCTTGGGCGCCTCGAACGTGCACATAGCGTTGCGTCACATGCTGCCCTACGTGCTGCCTCAGTTCGTGGTAGGGCTTATCCTGCTGTTCCCGCATGCCATTCTGCATGAGGCGGCTGTTACGTTTTTGGGCTTTGGCCTTTCGCCCGAGCAGCCCGCCATCGGAATCATTCTCTCAGAGGCCATGTCCTATCTGTCGGCGGGCATGTGGTGGCTTGCGGTGTTCCCGGGTTAGGCGCTGGTGGGCGTTGTCATGCTGTTCGATCTTACAGGAAGCAGCCTTCGCAAGCTGGTTGACCCGCACAGCGCGCAGGAATAGGGGGTGGTATGGATTCTCGCGAACATGAGCGCTTCCACGCTGAGGGCATTCCCCACGACCACGATCATGGGGACGGCGCTCGCGAGCATGCGTCGAGCCGCCATGCCGATGCGCAGCATCATCACGGTCACGACCATGCGTGTGTCTCGCGCCATCCGCATGGGCATCATCTGCTGCAGGTTGAGAACCTGTGCGTGAGCTTCAGCATGTACGACCCGGACGAGCCGTTTTTCCGTGCGCGCAAGCGTGACGTGAAAGTGATCGACAACTTGGGCATTTCGGTGCACGAGGGTGAGATCGTTGCGGTGGTGGGCGCGTCGGGCTCGGGCAAGACGCTGCTTGCCGATGCCGTCATGGGACTTTTCGAGCCGAACGCCACCGTGACGGGTACGGTGTGGTTCGACGGCGTGCAGCAGGATGCTCTGGGGCTTTCCGAGTTGCGGGGACGGGGTCTTTCGCTTGTGCCGCAGAGTGTGGCGCACCTTGATCCCCTTATGAAGGTTGGAGCGCAGGTAGAGGGTTTGCCGCGCGGGGGTGAGACGCGGCAGGCGCGCAGAAGGCGCCGCGAGGAACTGTTCTCGCGCTACGGCCTTGCTTCTGAGGTAGCTGAAATGTATCCGCATGAGCTATCGGGCGGCATGGCCAGGCGCGTCCTTTTGTGCTGCGCGCTTATGGACAGCCCGCGTGTGATCGTAGCCGACGAGCCGACGCCCGGCCTTGACCTGGAGCTTGCGGTGCGCGCGATGGAGGACTTTCGCGCGTTTGCCGATGCGGGTAACGGCGTTCTGCTCATCACACACGATATCGAGCTTGCACTGCGCGTAGCTGATCGCGTAGCCGTGTTCAAGGACGGTACCGTGGTGGAGGAAACCGCTGTGGCTAACTTTGCCTCGCCCGATACGCTTCGCCATCCGTTCAGCCGCGCGCTTTGGCATGCGCTGCCCGAGCACGGCTTTGAGGTTGTTGGTGAGAATGAGGTAGCGGGCGCTGAGGGTTCTTGTGGTGAGGGCTTGCTTGTCGGTGACGCGCTCGAGGGGATTGCGGGTGCCGACACTCCGTGCGGCGAAGGAGCTGGTTTCACATGTTAGAGGTCAAGGACCTGGCCTTTGCCTATCCGGGTGCTAGTCGGCTGCTGTACTGCGATTTCTCGTTTTGCGTTGAGGCGGGGGAGCGTGTTGAGCTGCGCGCGCCTTCGGGCTTTGGCAAGACGACGCTTTGCCGCATTCTAGCGGGGTACGAAAAGCCGCTTGCAGGTGAGGTGCTGGTCGATGGAGCGCCGTTGCCGAAGCGTGGCGCGAGTCCCGTGCAGTTGATCTTGCAGCATCCCGAGTTGGCGGTTGATCCGCGCATGCGAATGGCCGATACGCTTGCCGAGGGTATGGCGGGGAGCCGGGAGAGGAGCCTTGCGGGTGCACGCAGCCAGCTTCTTTCCGATGGTGAAGTTTGCCGCGTCGTGGAGGGTCTGGGCATTCGCGAACAATGGCTGTCGCGCTTTCCGCACGAGCTTTCCGGTGGTGAGCTGCAGCGCTTCTGCGTGGCGCGCGCGCTTCTGGCGAAGCCGAAGTACCTTATAGCCGATGAGATATCCACCATGCTTGACGCCGTGACGCAGGCGCAAATCTGGGGTTTCATCTTGGAAGAACTGGCGCGCGAAAACTGCGGGCTTGTTTTCGTTTCTCATTCCTCCGCGCTTTCCGCCCGCATAGCCACCCGCACTGTAAACCTATCCGACTAGCAGCGCGCATAAATCTGTCCAGCGCAGGTGCGGCATGGGGCTGTTCGTGATGCCAACGCATGCGCATATGCGTATAATCTCCCTAGCCGTCGTTTTCGCTCAAAACAGACGGCTTTAGACTATCGGCGAGATTGAGGGGGTTGCCATGGTTGACGGAAGCGGGGGAATTGCCACCATTCCCACCGTATGCGGCGGGTGCCACAACACCTGCCCTATGTTTGTGGATGTGAAAGACGGTCAGGTGCTGCGCGCGCGTGGCGCGAAGGGGAATAAGCGCACGAACGGTGCGCTGTGCTCGAAGGGCCTGGCGTCGCCGCAGATCGCGCATGACCCGCGCCGCGTGACCTATCCGATGCGTCGTGTGGGCACGCGTGGGCCCGCGCTGCGCGGAAACCGCGCGCAGGAAGCGCGCTTCGAGCGCGTCAGCTGGGACGAAGCGCTGGCGGAACTGGCTGCGCATGTTAAGCAGGCCGTTGATGCCCACGGTTCTTGGTCGGTGCAGTTCATTCGTGGCCAGGCATGCGGCTGGGGCTTCTCCTATGACATGACGCAGCGCCTCGCGCACTGCATTGGCACCGAAATCGGCATGGGTGCCTCCGAGTGCTTCGTGCCGCGCGCTGTGGCCGAGGCCATCACCTACGGCGGCATGCCTTCCTTCTGCGATTACGAGAAGGTCGACCTCATGATCTTTTGGGGAAAGCAGCCGGCGTTCTCGTGCGCGCCTGCCTTGAAGAAAATCTACGACGCGCAGGAGCGCGGTGCCAAGCTTGTCGTCGTTGACCCGCTGCATTTCCACCTCGGCGCTCATGCTGACCAGTACATCCAGGTCGAGCCCGGAACCGACCTCGCCCTCATGCTCGGCATGATGCACGTCATCTGCAACGAGGGCCTGTGGGATCGCGCCTTCGTGAACGAGTTCACCAATGACCCCGGTCTTGCGCGCCTGACCGCGCACGTCAACGGCGAAAACCGTCTCGGGATTGCCTACACGCCCGAATGGGCTGCCAGCATCTGCAGCGTTGAGGCGCAGGTCATCATCGACCTGGCGCGCGAATACGCCACCACCGAACGTGCCTCCATCACCACCGGCCATGGCCTCGAGGGCCGCGTGAACGTCACGCAGACCACGCGTGCAGTCGCCATTTTGCGCGCCATCACGGGGCATCTCGACAAGCCTGGCTGCGACCTCTATACGCCGAAGAGCCCGCCGCGAAACCCTGGCTTCACCTTCATCGAGCGCGTGGTCCCCGGTTGGCAGCCCGACCACCCCACCATGATGTTCCATGTTCCGCCCTACAACCCGGAAGAGTCCAAGTACCCGCTGCTCTTCGGCGGACAGGGCTTGCTTTCCACCCCCGATGCGCTGCGCATGATGCATGAGGGTAAGGTCGAGGTGTGCATCGTGCAGGGCGCCAACCCCATCGTCACGCAGCCGCAGCCCTCTGTGACCACAGCCGCCTTCGAGAAAATCGGCTACCTCGCGGTCATCGACCCGTACATGAGCGAGACCGCCCTCCTTGCCGATCTCGTCCTTCCCGCTGCCACCTATCTCGAGCGTACCGAACCCGAGTGGTTCAAGTCTGATTCGTGGTACCCCGAGCTCACGTTGCGCCAGAAGACGGTGCAGGTGGGCGAGGCTAAGGCCGACACGCAGATCATGATCGAACTCGGTCGCGCCCTCGGTTTCATGGAGGAATTCCCCACGACCGATATCGCGTGGTACATCGACGAGTGCCTTAAGCCTTCGGGCATCACCTACGCTCAGCTGCTTGAGCAGCCGCATGGTCTCGTGTACGGAACCATCCAGTACGAAAAGCACAAGCGGGCCGCCGCTGCGGGCCGCCCCGCCTTCCGCGCGCCCGGCGGCAAGGTGAACGTCTTCTCGGAAACGCTGCACGAAAACGGCTTTGACCCTCTTCCCAACTGGGAAGACAGCTCGGAGTCGAAGCGCTCTAAGCCCGAGCTTGCCGAGGAGTTCCCCTTCGTGGTGTTCACCGGTCGCTCCGGTCCCATGTACGTGCACGAGCAGCGCCGTACCATTCCCTGGCTGCGTGAGATGCAGCCCGTAGGCCGCGCCATGGTGCATCCGCGTACGGCCGCTCGTCTGGGCCTTGCCGATAACGAGCCCGCGCGCATTTCCTCGCCGCGCGGCAGCATCGTCATGCCCGTTGAGGTCACGCCCATCCTGCGCGAGGACTGCATTTACGTTCCCGGCGGCTGGGCTGATGCCAATTACAACGAGCTGGGCATCGACGAGGATCTTGACCCCATTTCCAGCCAGGCGAACTACACCATGTGCCTTGGCAAGATCGAGAAGCTGTAAGGAGGCCGCTCATGCAATACGCTGTTCATTTCAACGCAAACCGCTGCGCGGAGTGCTTCGCGTGCGAAGTGGCCTGCAAGTCGGCTCATGACCTGCGCCCGCATGCGCAGGAGACGCCCGGTACCATAGGCCCGCGGTTCAGGCAGGTCATGCAGGTCTCCGATGGCGAAAGCTCCATTCAGTACGTCTCCATTGCCTGCATGCACTGCGGCTCGCCCGATTGCATGGCGGTGTGCCCGGCGAAGGCGATTTCCCGCGAGGGGCAATTCGGGGCAGTGCTGGTTGATCGCGCGAAGTGCATCGGCTGCCGCTACTGCAGTTGGGCATGCGAGTTCGGTGCGCCGCAGTTCGACCTCGACGGCCTCATGCGCAAGTGCGACCTGTGCGTTGACCGGTTGCGCGAGGGGCAGCTTCCTGCCTGCGTGGAAAGCTGCTGCGGTGGTGCGCTGACGTTCGGGCCGGTGGAGGAAGTTGAAACCAACGTGCGCGCCCGCGCTGCAAACCGCCTGTTCCGCGCCCAATAAGCGCCGACGCCAGCTCGGCGTGGTGGCGAACTACCCAGCCCATCAAACCCGGTTAGCTGATTCATGCGAAAACGCGACGAAAGAAGAGGGACGCCTTGAGCGAAGATAAGCGTAACGTGGAAACGTGCGTGCAAGACGCGCTAGCATACACGCGTCTTGCACGCAGTGAAGCCGTACCGACGCCTCGCAAGCACAGCGAGGTTCCGCTCATCCTGTTCACGCTTTTGATTTCCCTGAGCGTGGGCGTAGCGGCGATCGTGCTGCTGCTGGGCGCTTTCGGCCTAGCCGTTGAGGAAGATCCCGCTGCCCTCGCTCAAACGCCTGCCCTCATGTGCGTCGTGATGGTGACTGTCGCCATGGCGGCCTCGGTTGCCCATTTGGCCAAGCCGCTGCGCGCGCCCACTTCGCTTCGCAACTTGGCAAGTTCATGGCTTTCTCGCGAGATCGTCTTGGTCTCCCTGTTTTGGGGATGCCTGATCATCTGGTGCCTCGCTGCCTTCCGCGGGCCTGCGCCCCTGGTTCTCACGGCAAACGCCGCGGCTTTGGCGCTCGGCATCGTTCTTGTTTTCGCGGCGGCGCGTGCCTACCGCGTGCATGCCCAGCCTCTGTGGGATGGCTCCGAATGCGCGATGGAGTTGCTTGCCGCAGCTCTTGGTGCGGGCGTGACGTGGGGGATTGTGTCGGCGGGCGTCCTTCCCGCAGGAGTGCAGTTTACCGTAAGCGCCCTGGGCCTCATCGGGGCTCGACTGCTGTACGAGAAGGCGAACGCAAACCGCGCACGCCGCCTTGCAACCCCCGAGACGCCTCGTGAGCGAGCCGCCCTTGCGCAGCTCGAAAAGCTCGAGGGCGCGCGCAAGACCATCCTCGCCATCCTCGACGCAGCCATCGTGGTGTGCCTTGTGTTCGTTGCCCTCACGCTGGTTTTCGGTTTCGCCAACACCGCCAACCCGATCTTTCCCGCATCCCTGGCGACGGTGGCCTTCTACCTAGCACGCGATCGCTTCTACGGCATGTCGGTCATTATCCGTCCCGCCGTCCGTCGCAACCTGCGCTAGATCTTCACCTCAAGCTCGCCACGCTCGATGCGCTTCAGGCGGCGCAGCTCGAGCGCCATGAAGACGGCGGTGGTAAAGATAGCCAGGAAATCGGCCACCGGGCACGCGAAGTACACCGCGTCAAGCCCCGTGTACTGGGGGAGCAGTACCGGCATAAGCTCGGGCAGCACCATGTACATAGGCACGAGGAAGATGACCTGACGCGTGAGCGTAAGTACGGTGGACTTGATGGGCTGGCCGGTTGCCTGGAAGTAGTTCGAGCCGACGATCTGGAAGCCCACGATGGGCAGCATGAGCAGCTGGACGGCCAGCGCAAACACGGTGAACTCGGCAAGTGCCGGCTTCGTGATGCCGAACAGCATGACCAGCTGGGTGGCAAACAGGTGCACCAGCAGCCAGAACAGCACCGATATTCCCGTTGCCACGCCAACGCCCCAGGCCAACGTGGTGCGAACGCGCGCAATGTTGCGTGCGCCGTAGTTGAAGCCGAGCAAAGGCTGGATAGCGCCCGAGACGCCGATGATGGGCAGTACCGAGAACATGGCGATGCGCTGTACCACTCCAATGGACGCAAGCGCATCATCGGAGCCAATGGGGCTCAAAGCCCCGTATTTGACCAGCACGTAATTCGAGACCAGCCCAACCACGAAAGCACCCAGCTGTACGGCGAAGCTGGCCAGTCCCATGACGATAATCTTGCCGCATGTGCGCGCGTCGAAGCGCATGTTCGGCGCGGTCAGACGCAGCGGCACGTTCTTCGTGCGCGTGAAGTACCACACCACCGTAATGGCTGAAACCAGCTGTCCGCAGATGGTGGAAAGCGCGCTGCCAGGCACGCCCCAGTTAAACACCATGACGAACAGGAATCCGAACGCCGTGCAGGATACGGCGCCGATGACCATGGTGAGCAGCGCTCGGTTGGGCGCACCGGCGGTACGGATGAAGTTGTTCACGCCCGCGCCAATGCACTGGAACACGAAGCCCCAGCTGAGAATCTGGACGAAATCCTTCGCATACGGGCGAATCTCGGGCGTTGCACTTGAAAGCGTGAGCAAAAACTCGATGGTCCAGGGGCAGTAGGCCAGAAACAGGATGACAGCCCACAGGATGAAGCTTAAAGTAACGGTGTTTCCCAGCACACGCTCGGCTAGATCTTTGCGCCCCTCGCCCAAACGCAGGGCGCAAAGCGCGTTTCCGCCCATGCCGACCAGCATGGAAAGGCCCATGAAGATAACCATGGTGGGGTTAGCTGCGGTGGCAACTGCCAAGCCCAGCTCGCCAAGAGCCTGTCCCAAGAAAACGGCGCTGATGAGATTGTAGGCGCCGTTGACCATCATGCCGCATACGGAGGGAATCGCGAACTCGAGTATGAGCTTGGGGATGGACCCCGTGCCCATACGCGTGATCTTTTCATCGGGCTGCCCGCTTTGGCGCTGCTGCATCTTTTGTTCTTCCATGGCGGTCTACACCCCTCGAATGACGGTGCTCGACTTAAGGAGCACGATCCACATGACGAGCGCGATGATCGACACGATGACGATCATGCTTCCCAGGCCCAAGACATAGGTAGGCCAGGGAAGCGTGGCGGCAACCATGCCAAGGCTTCCGCCGATATTGCAGGTGAAGTTGATAAGCGAAGAAGCCGACCCGGTGTCGCCGTCTTGCTGCTCAAGCAAGATGTTCGTGGTGAAGGGGCGCGAGACGCTTCCCATCAGCGCGTACACGCCGAACAGGATAAGGAAGGCAAAGGGGGAGGCGTGCCCGAGCGCCACGAGCGCGATGCCAGCCGCAAGGGAAATTCCGACGACGCCCGTGATGATGTGCTTGACGGGAATGCGACCCCCGATGACAAGCGCAAGGCCCGCCCCCACAATGGAAAGCGCGGCGTTGGCGGCGAAGAACGCGCTGTACTCAAACGTGCTCAGGCCGAAGTAATCGATGTAAATGTAAGAGGCGCAGGAGATGTATCCCATGAACGGGGCGCCAAGGATGGCGATCATTAGCAAGATGACGAGGAATGCCTTGTTGCGGCCTACCACGAACAGGCGCCCGATCGTTCGCACGATGCCCTCGTTCGTGCGCTCGGAGACATCGAGCGACTCCTTGAACGGGAGGATGAGCGCAAGGCTGGCAAGCCCCAAGAACGCCTGCAGGAAGAAGGTGAAGTGCCAGTCGGCGAACAAGAGGACGAAAGATCCCATGACCGGCGCGCACATCGGCGCGATAACGCCCATGGCCTGGATGATCACGAGCACCTTCTCGCGCACGCGCCCCTCGAAGCAGTCCTTCACAAGCGCCATGGAGATGGCCACCATGCCTCCTCCTCCCACGCCTTGCAGGACGCGGGCGAAGATGAGCACCCATACGTTGGGAGCGAGGCCTGAAACCAGGCCGAAGATGGAAAACATAAGCGCCGCGACGATGAGCGGGCGTTTGCGGCCGTACTTGTCGGAAACGGGGCCGAAGGCAAGCGTGCCAAGCGCCATGAACATGAAAAAGCCCGTCAGGGTAAGGCTGACCAGCGATTCAGGTGCGTCAAGCACCTCGGTCATCTGCGGAAGCGCGGGCAGGTACAGGTCGGTGGCGATGGGCGGGGCGGCGCCAAGCGCGACTATGAGGGCTATCGTCCTCTTGTACCCCGGTATGCCTTTTCAAGTTTTCCCATGTCGAGACGCCATCCTTCAACTTTTCAAACGTATGAATACTAGCAGATGAACTGTGACGAACCGGTAAAACCTTAGGCGAGGGGAGGGGCGAAGGGGAATGCGGCGAATTGGTGCCCGAAATCGCGCTGCCGCTTACCGTTCGTCCGCCGATTTTTCCGACGGAATACCGCTTGCGCAGAGGGTAATTATGTGTAGTGCGCAATAATGCACGACAGGCTTTGAAGACCATACCGCTCCGCTACAGAGCTTGAAACAGAGAAGCCTCAGTTTTATCAGCAATGTTGGAGTAGAACCACCCTCCACGTGTATTGGTAAAGGCGGTAAGGTTGGCCCAGCGGGTTCACGGCGTAGCCGGTCTTAAGAGGTATGACATCAAGGTCTCGGGCATCGTGTTCATGCTCTACTGCCTTGTTGCAGCGGGTGCCTTCGGCATCGAGGAAATGATTCCCCAGTCAGGTCCGGGCATCACGCTTATTATGCTCATCATTTTCCCCTTCATTTGGTCGTACCCCATTTCGAATATGGTTGCGGAATGCGCCTCCATGATGCCGCGCGAAGGCGGCGTGTACGTGTGGGCGAAGGAAGCGTTCGGCGAGTTCTGGGGCTTTCAGGCTGGCTGGTGGGAAACCATGTCGGCCTACATCACCAACGGCGTCTACGTTGCGCTTGTGGCGGGCTACGTTGGCCAGATGATCCCCATGTCGGATACGGCAACCGTCGCCCTTAAAGTGGGCATGATCATCATCTTCACCGTCATCAACCTCATGGGCCTGCGTGAGGTTGACAAGGTTTCCACCATCCTTTCCGTCGCCATCGTGCTTGCGTTCGCGTTGGTGGCCGTCGTGGGCTTTCTGAACTGGAACACCAACCCCATGATCCCCATGATGCCGGAGGAAAGCGACGCGCTTTCGAGCGTGGGCGCCGGCCTTTGCATCTGCGTGTGGATGTACTGCGGCTACGAGCGCATTGCCAACATGTCCGGCGAAATCAAAGACCCGCGCGTTATTCCCCGCGGTCTGCTCATTGCCATGCCGCTCGTGGCCTTGAGCTACGTGCTGCCCACCATCGCCGGCTTGGCCTCGCTTCCCGAGGGCACGTGGATGAACTGGTCGACCGAGGGCGGCTTCGATTCCTCGAGCGTGGGCTATGCCACCGTGCTCACCACGTTCCTGGGTCCTGCCTGGGGTTATTTCTTCCTCATCGTGGCCATCATCTCGCAGTGCGCCATCTTCAACACCTACCTTGCCAGCGGCTCGCGCGGCCTGTTCGTCCTCTCCGACGACAACCTCTGCCCGCATTTCCTGGTGAAGGTGAGCAAGAAGCGCGGTGTGCCGTACTGGGGCATCCTCTCGCTTTCGGCGGTGACGCTCGTGCTCGCTCAGTCCGACTTCACCACGCTCGTGAGCATGGAGGTCATGTTTATCCTGGCGCTCTACGTCATCTTGCCGCTTGCGGTGGTGAAGCTGCGCAAGAAGGTTCCGCTTGCCGAGCGTAAGAAGCGCGGCCTGTACGTCATGCCCGGCGGCAAGCCCGCCCTGCTGTTCTACTGCGGCCTGCCGTTCTGCATCGCCATCTTCGCCATGCTCACCAACGGCACCGACTACTTCTTCCTGGGGATGCTCGCCGCGCTTTCCGGCCCGGTGGTCTACGTCATCATGAAGATCATGTACGGCGGCATGTCGGCGAAGGATCCGAAGCGCTATCCGCTTAACCCGCGCACGCGTCTCACGCAAGGCGATGTCACGCGCATCGGCATGATCATGGTCATCTTCGGCGCGTTTTTGTTCCTGGCTCAGATTTGGCTCGGTTGGTACGAGATCGACTTCGGCGGCTGGGGCCCGGATGATTACGCCACCTTCGGCACCATGATCCCCACCATCCACCTCATCATGTGCTGGGGTGGCTTGGCGCTGTTCGCGGTGGGCATTTTGGTATCGGTTATCGGTTCGAAGTTCGACCGCCCGGTGCCCGAGCTGCCGGTCGATTTCGACACGCTGCCCGTTGACCCGGCTCATGCTGACCAGGCGTTTTTGGCCCAGTATCGCAAGAACCACACTCCCGATGAAGAGGCCTACGGGGCCGTGGAAGAGCTTGACCTCGAACCGGCCGGGGCTCAGGCGTAGGGCTAATGCAGCATCTAGGGGCGGGAATCGAGCACCAGATAGCCCACTTCGACCCGCAATCTGAAAAGGCGTTCAAGGTGGCGCGCAACAACGCCGCCTTCGAGGTCGCCGTGCGCCAGGCTTGGGCCGACAACCCCGATGCGGCTGAGTACCTGCTCGCGCACACCAACTCGCTGTTCTTTGCGAAGGACGAGGCTTTGCGCAAGGGCGCAGGCAAGGACGTCGATCACTACGTCATGGGCGTCTACCTTGACGACCCCATGGCGCGCTCCGAGCTCAACGCGCGCCGCGAGGTCCTCACCCTGTTCCTCATGCGCGCGGGGCTTCGCTTTGACGAGCTTCGCATCATTCCCGCCACCTTCGGGATGCGCGAGCGGCGTCTGTACCCTCATGCGGTCGAGCGCTTGGAGCGCATCTTCGGCGCTCGACCCGCTGAAAAGCCGGCTTGGCAGCCGAGCGCTATATCGCAGCGCGACATCGACGCGGTGTGCGGGCAGGTCGAAGACGCCCAGCTTGCCCAGGCCATTCGCGACGCGATGGGCGCCTATGCCGGCCGCGGTGGAAACGGGGGAGAGGCGCCCGCTTCGTCGTCGAGTGCGCCTGTTTCCGATTCCGAGGGGGTGGCGGCCGTGCGTCGCGCATTCTGCCTTGCCGTGGGCGACTTAGACTACGCGCAAACGCTCCTTTCCCAGGTAAGCCGCATCACGCTTGATCTTTGCGTGAACCCTAACTCGTACACGCCTTCGCGCTTTCGAAAGTACCGCTGTGCGTTCCACGTTGCCAACCCCGAGTTGTTCTCCCAGCTCATAAGGCCCTACGAGGAATCTATTGTCGCGCGGGCGCGCGAGCTTGACCTGCCCCTTTCCAGCATCTCGGTGCGTCAGGCGCGGCCTTAGCCGGGTGCCTTCTAGGCCTGCGTAACGCGGGTGCCCTCGTCTTTCTTGCGCAGCTTCAGGCGCTCGACTGGCAAGTAGGTGGCCAGCGCTCCCAGGGCGCACATGGTGAAAACCGCGGCGGCGACGTAGACGTTCACGTCGATGAGGTGAACGCCCACCGCAACGGTCGCCCACAGCAGCACGGCCGGGTAGATGTAATCCTTGGCCAGCTTCGCCATGGCAAATCCGATGCTGAGCACTACGATCGAAAGCAGGATGGTTGACACCTCGTCAACGATGGCGATGCTGCCGAAGGCGCGCGTCATGAGGTTGGTCGCGTTGATGATGGAAGCAACGGAGAGCCATCCGAGGTAGAGCGAGATGGGCGCTCGCAGTATGAGCTTCTTGCCCGGAACCTGCACGTTGGCGTACAAAAGCGCCACGACGCCCCAGTACACGATGATGACGGCAAGGGAAAGCGCGATGTGCTGAAAGTGGAAGAGGGCAAGCCACGCTACGTTAAGCGCGCACGTGGCCATGAACAGCAGGCAGGGCGTCTTCGCGCTGCGCCCATAGCGAAGCTCGCCGTTGGTGAGCGCGACCAGCCACACGCCCAGGGCAAGGTAGATAAGCCCCCAGATGGCGAACGCGTAGCCTGCGGGCGCGAACCAGACGAACACTTGGTTGGACACCTCGGCGGTTGTCACCCCGCCAAGGCGAAGCGATTCGAAGGCGAAGTTGCAGGCGATCATGGCCACGTAGGCAATCCAGGCCGCGATGAGGCTTAAGGGCGTGTCGCTGGCGATGCCCCTGATCCCGGTAGTTTCGTACGATACGCGCCTTTCGGCCGTCCTCCAGTTTTCCTGCTTGCCGTTCATGGTGGCCTGCCTTTCGTCTTCGGGTCCACCATGAGTGTAGGGGCGCGGCTTGGTTGGCGCCGCCTTACGCGCGCGAGGTTGATGCGGTGTTTACGAGGCGTTATCTACCAGAGAAACATAAGTGCTGCGCAGGCGAACGCAATTGCCGCACCCGCGGCAACGTCGCGTGCGAAGTGGACGCCGCCCGCCACGCGAACGGCCGAAGTGGCCAAGGCGGCCACCAGGAGGAAGATGCTTGCGGGAAGGCTCACATGCCACCAGCAAAGCGCGATCATGAAGCTTGAGTAGGCGTGCTTGCTGGGGAAGGAGCGCCCCTTCGTCTCCTTGCGGATGAGCGGCTCGGCGGCATTCGTTTCGTAAGGGCGCGGCGCGTTAATGATTCGCCGAAGGACGCTTACGAAGACAAGGCCAGCTGCGGGCACGACGATGCGGGGGAGCAGCAGGGGGTTGATGGGCGCGGAGTCACCTGCGGGGGCGCCTTCGAGCAGCAGGACGGCGATGAGCAGCGCGTAAGCGGCGTAGAACAGAACCTCGAGCACCCGGTCGATGGCGGGTAGCGCGCGTTCAAACGTGCTTCGCGTGGCGTCATGCATCTCTTCTCCTCTCCGAAACCCTTTTGTTGAGCACGCCGTTTAGTATAACGGTCTTACAAAATCAATTCATTCTGTTATTATTTAGCAGTTTGGATATAGGAGGAGGATTCGTGCACTCGCTCACGGGCACTTTGCGTGAGCGGTCGTGAGCGAGCGCGCGCCCCATCTGAAAGGAGAGGGCTGTAATGGCCATCAAAAACTTGCTGAAGAAGTACGTCGAGATCAGCTTGATCAAGCGCATTCTCGTCGGCCTGGTTATCGGCGTCATCCTGGCGCTTACCATTCCGGGCAATTCCGTCATCTCGCTGTTCGGCGACCTGTTCGTCGCGGGCCTGAAGGGCGTTGCCCCCGTGCTCGTGTTCTTCCTGGTCATCAGCGCGCTTTGCCGTGCCAAGGCTGTTGGCAACATGAAGATGATCCTCGTGCTCTATGTGGCGAGCACGCTTATCGCCGCCATCGCGGCCGTCATCGCAAGCTACGTCTTCCCGACTGCCGTCACGCTTGTCACCGCTGACGCCGTCACGCAGACGTCGCCCGCGGGCATCGGCGAGGTTCTTACCACGCTTTTGCTCAACATCTTCTGCAACCCGGTGAACGCCATCCTGAACGCCAACTACATCGGCATCCTGGCTTGGGGCGTAGTGCTTGGCATCGCCCTGCGCGTTGCTTCCGAGAACGTCAAGGACGTTTTCGGCGCCGTGTCCGATGCGGTTTCCAAGGTCGTGCGCTGGGTCATTGAGCTTGCCCCGTTTGGCATCATGGGCCTTGTCTACGTCGCCGTCTCCACCAACGGCCTCGAGATCTTCACCGAGTACGGCCGCCTTATCGTGGTGCTGGTTGTGTGCATGCTGTTCATCGCGCTGGTCACCAACCCGCTTCTGGTGTTCGCCGTTACCAAGAAGAACCCCTATCCGCTGGTGCTTCGCTGCCTGAAGGATTCCGGCCTGACCGCCTTCTTCACCCGCAGCTCTGCTGCCAACATCCCAGTTAACATGTCGCTGTGCGCCAAGCTCGGCCTGAACAAGGACGCCTATTCCGTGTCCATCCCGCTGGGTGCTACCATCAACATGGCCGGCGCTGCCATCACCATCACCGTCATGACCATGGCCGCCGCCCACACCCTCGGCGTGTCGGTTGATCCCATCACGGCCGTGCTGCTGTGCGTCATGGCCGCTGTTTCCGCGTGCGGCGCTTCCGGCGTTGCCGGCGGTTCGCTCCTGCTCATCCCGCTGTGCTGCTCGCTGTTCGGCATCGGCAACGACATCGCCATGCAGGTTGTGGCCATCGGCTTTATCATCGGCGTGATCCAGGACTCCTGCGAGACCGCGCTCAATTCTTCCTCTGACGTCCTGTTCACGGCTGCCGTTGACTACGCCGGCCAGATCAAGGAGGGCAAGGAAGTCAATATGGGGAAAGATGTCCAGTAATTGGGTTGTAGGTTCCGTCCGCCTGACTTCTTGAAATGAAAAAGGGACCTGGCTTGAAGCCGGGTCCCTTTGAGTTTGTGGTGCGGGCGAAAGGACTTGAACCTTCACACCGAGGTACCAGAACCTAAATCTGGCGCGTCTGCCAATTCCGCCACGCCCGCGTTGCGCCGACCATCTTAGCATGTCTGCGCTCGGCGAGGGGCGAAAACGGTGAAATCAACGGCAGGATGTCATCTTTTGCTAGTACCTGTCGATTGAATGTGCAATAATAAACGATTGGTGCGCTTCCGGGGCTTGCTGCATCCCAAGGGACGCCGGAACGCCCAAGGTTAGCGTATCGCGCTGATAAGGCGCACATATAGTCAATGATGGAGGAAACATTCGTGGAAACTAAAGTAGAGGCACTCGAAGACAACAAGGTGCAGATTACCATCACCGTCCCCGCGGCCGATGTTGAGGCTGTCGTCAAGAAGACCTACAAGGACTTCGCGCACAAGTACAGCTTCCCGGGCTTCCGCAAGGGCAAGGCCCCGCGCAAGGTGGTCGATAATGCGCTCGGCGCCGACTTCGTGATGGCTACCGTCACCGAGGACATCGTTAACGCCTACTACCCGAAAGCCATCGACGAGCAGAAGCTTTCTCCTATCGGCACCCCCGACTTCTCCGATCCCGGTTTTGCCGAGTCCGGCAAGGACTTCACCTTCGCCGTCACCGTGGCGCTGAAGCCCCAGGTCGAGCTTTCCAGCTACGAGTCGGTTGACATCGAGCTTCCCTTCGAGTCTGCCACCGACGCCGACATCGACGTCCAGATCAAGGGCATGCTCGAGTACTACAAGACCTTCGAGGACGCTTCCGCCGCCACCAAGGTCAAGGCCGAGAACAACGCCGAGCTAGCCTTCAAGGCAACCGACGAGGAGGGCAACGCCCTTGCCGCCCTCGAGTCCGAGTCTCGCCTGTGGGCTCCCGGCAACGGCATGTTCCCCGAGGTCTTCGACGCCGAGATCATTGGCATGAAGAAGGGCCAGGTCAAGGAATTCACCATCGAGGTTCCGGCAAACGACACCTCCATCCTCATGAGCAACATGGCTGGCAAGAAGGTCAACTTCGAGATCACCTGCAACTCCGTGAAGAAGGAGGTCGTGCCTGAGCTCACCGAGGAGTGGGTGCAGGAGACCATGGGCATGGAGAGCATCGAGGCCCTGAAGGAGGCCGTCGCCGCTTCTCACAACATGCAGCTTGCCGAGGTGCTTCCGCGCATCACCGAGAACAACTGCGTCTCTGCTCTCATCGAGCGCTTCGAGGGCGAGGTTCCCGCCGCCATGGTCGAGGACGCCGAGTCCAATCTGCTGCAGGACTTCTTCACCCAGATGCAGCGTCAGGGCGTAAGCTTCGACGTCTACCTTGCCCAGCGTGGCATCGATAACAACCAGTTCAAGGCTGAGATCAAGGAAGAGGCCGTCGATTCCGTGAAGCAGGAGCTCGCGCTTGAGGCTTGGGCCCGCAACAAGGGCATCGAGGCCACCGACGAGGAGATCACCAACGAGTTCGTGATCGCCGGCCTTGAGAACCCGGCCGCCGTCGAGGCCGAGTGGCGCGCAACGGGCCGCATCCACCTCATCCGCGAGGGCATCGTGCGCAGCAAGGCCATGCAGGACGTCATCGACACCGCCAACGTCACGCGTGTCGACTACGCCGCTCAGGACGCCGAGTAATTCATCCGGCTTTTAAGCTTTCCGGGCCTGCTGCAAGGAGGGGAGCCTGGCTTTTGGCTTTGGAAAGCTGTGGGGCTTGAATGAGAGAGGGTCGCTTGTGCGCCGCATTGGCGTCGGGCGGCCCTTTCGAATCAATGCGCCTTCCGCGCCGTGCGCGTGTGCATTTTCGGTTCGCGCCTTGATTGAAACGGCCTTGTCCATCAATATATCAGGTGAACCATTGAGCGGGGCTTTCGCGCCCCCGTTACGAAAGCGAGGCATTATGGCTATCGAACGCGTGAGCAATGCGCTCATCCCCTATGTCATCGAGCAGTCGCCGCGCGGCGAGCGCAGCTACGACATCTACTCCAGGCTGCTGAACGACCGCATCATCTTCCTTGGCGAGCAGATCGATGATCATGTGGCCAATTCCGTGGTCGCGCAGCTTCTGCATCTTGAGAGCGCCGATCCCGACAAGGACATCTCGCTCTACATCAATTCCCCGGGCGGCTCGGTTACCGCTGGCTTGGGCATTCTCGACACCATGAACTTCATCAAGTGCGACGTGTCCACCATCTGCATCGGCGAGTGCGCCTCCATGGCCGCCGTGCTCCTTTCCGCCGGCGCGAAGGGCAAGCGCTTCTGCCTGCCTAACTCCATGGTGCTCATCCATCAGCCGCTGGGTGGTGCGCAGGGCCAGCAGACCGAGATCCAGATTGTGGCCGACTTCATGCTCAAGACGCGCAATCGCCTGAACGGCATCCTTGCCGCCAACACCGGCCAGGACATTGAGCGCATCCAGCGCGACACCGAGCGCGACAACTACATGAGCGCCGAGGAGGCCAAGGCTTACGGCCTGGTCGACGAGATCATCTACCGTCACGGCGCCAAGCCCGGCGAGATGTAGGACGTAAAACCGCGAATACCCGTTATCGAGTCGGGGCTTCAAAGCCCCGACTTTCATGATGAGATACGTGAGAGGGACGATGGCACAGGATAGGAAGAACAAAGGCTACGACGGAGACGACCAGGATATCTTCTGCGCGTTTTGCGGGAAGAACCCCCAGATCGTCAACGCGATGATCTCCGGGCCTAACGGCATCTACATCTGCGACGAGTGCATATCGCTGTGCGCCGACGCCATGATGCGCGATATGCATATGCGCATGTCGCAGCAGGATTTCGACATGAACGCCTTCGGTAACCCGTATTCCTACGGAAGGGGAGAGGTCATCGAGGCGCGCTGGGAGCCTGAGGCCGACGGTTACGACGACGAAGACGTCGACGTTGCCGGGCTTCTGGGGGAACTTCCCACGCCGCATCAGCTCTACGCCAACCTTTCCGAGCACGTCGTGGGCCAGGAAGAGGCCAAGCGGGCGCTTTCGGTGGCCGTGTACAACCACTACAAGCGCATCCAGATGGGCTATTCGGCCGACGAGGGCGACGTTGAGCTGGCCAAGAGTAACATCATGCTGCTCGGACCTACCGGCTCGGGCAAGACGCTGCTGGCTCAAACGCTTGCGCGCACGCTGCAGGTTCCCTTCGCCATCGCCGACGCCACCACGCTTACCGAGGCGGGTTACGTGGGCGAAGACGTCGAGAACATCCTGCTCAAGCTTATCACCGCGGCTGACTTCAACATTCCGCGCGCCGAGATCGGCATCATCTACATCGACGAGATCGACAAGATCGCGCGCAAGGCGGAAAACCTCTCCATCACGCGCGACGTGTCGGGCGAGGGCGTGCAGCAGGCGCTGCTCAAGATCGTCGAGGGCACCGAAGCCTCCGTTCCGCCGCAGGGCGGGCGCAAGCACCCGCAGCAGGAGCTCATCCACATCGACACCACCAACATCCTGTTCATTCTGGGCGGTGCGTTCGTGGGCCTTTCCGACATCATCGCCCAGCGCGTGGGAAAGAAGTCCCTTGGCTTTGCAGCCGAGCTTCCCGAGTCGAAGAAGCAGGCCGAGGCTGAGCTGCTCGCGCAGGTGCTGCCCGAGGACCTGAACAAGTTCGGCATGATCCCCGAGTTCGTGGGCCGCATTCCCGTCATCACGTCGCTGGCCGAGCTTACCGAGGACGAGCTCGTTCGCATCCTGACCGAGCCGAAGAACGCCATCGTCAAGCAGTACGTGCGCATGTTCGAGTTCGAGCGCTCGACGCTGGAGTTCACGTCCCAGGCTTTGCGCGCCATCGCGCACGAGGCGGTCGAGCGCGGCACGGGAGCGCGCGGTTTGCGCAGCATCTGCGAACGCGCGCTCATGGACGTCATGTACGACCTGCCCGAGTACGAGGGGGCCACGCGCGTAACCGTCCACGATACCGATATCACCGGCCACACGAAGCCCCAGATCATCCCTGTTTAACGATGTGCGCGTTGCGTTTTGCCCCTGGTCGAACGTGACGCGAACCGCGAAGATCCAACGTTTACGAGAAAGGCCAGAGCATGGCAGACAAGCAAGCAGATACGAAGCCTGCGTACGACTTCGCGGCGCATGAGCGCCCGCTGTTCGAGGCATGGAAGAACGCCGGGTACTTCCAGCGTACCCCCGGCTTCGGCAAGCATGCGAACGATTCGTACACCATCGTCATTCCGCCGCCGAACATCACCGGCGTGCTGCACATGGGCCATGCGTTAAACGACACCATTCAGGACGCCTGCATTCGCCGCGCGCGCATGCAGGGTTACCAGACGCGCTGGATCCTCGGTACCGACCATGCGGGCATCGCCACGCAGACCAAGGTTGACAAGCACCTTGCTGACCAGGGCATCAACCGCCGCGAGATCGGCCGTGAGGCCTTCATCGAGGCGTGCCAGGAGTGGAGGCGCGAATACGGCACCACCATCGTGAACCAGATTGCCACCATGGGTTGCTCTTGCGACTACGATGACGAGCAGTTCACCATGAGCCCCGAGTTCTCCAAGGCCGTGCGAAAGGTGTTTGCCGACTGGTACCACGATGGCATCGTGTATCGCGGAAAGCGCATCGTCAACTGGTGCCCCAATTGCACCACCGCCATCGCCGATGACGAGGCCGAGTACGAGGATGAGAAGGGTCACCTGTGGCACCTTCGCTACCCGCTTGTCGAGCCGGTTGACGGCATCGAGTACATCGTGGTGGCAACCACGCGTCCCGAGACCATGCTCGGCGACACCGGCGTGGCCGTCTCCCCGCAGGATGAGCGCTACAAGAACCTGGTGGGCAAGAAGGTCATGCTTCCCATCGTCAACCGCGAGATCCCCGTGTTCGCCGACTTCTACGTCGACAAGGAATTCGGCACCGGCTGCGTGAAGGTCACCCCCGCTCACGACCCCAACGACTTCGCCATGGGCGAGCGCAACGGCCTTGAGAAGGTCAACATCTTCGACGAGACGGCGCATGTGGTAGAGGGCTTCGGCAAGTTCACGGGCATGTCGCGCTGGGAGGCGCGTGAGGCCGTGGTGGCGGAGTTCGAGGCGCTGGGCCTGCTTGACCATATCGAGGATCATGACCATTCCGTCATGCACTGCTACCGCTGCCACAACACGCTCGAGCCGTGGCTGTCCGAGCAGTGGTTTGTGGCCGTCGAGGAGCTGAAGAAGAAGGCTTTCGAGGTGGTGGAGAACGATACCATCAAGTTCTACCCCGAGCGCTGGAAGCAGGTTTACCTGGATTGGCTTGCCAACCTGAAGGACTGGTGCATCTCGCGTCAGCTGTGGTGGGGTCATCGTATTCCCATGTACTACTGCGACGAGTGCGGCTGGCAGGACGCCTCCGTTGACGGCATCGATACGTGTCCGACGTGCGGTGCCGCAACGCGCCAGGACGAGGACGTGCTCGACACCTGGTTCTCCAGCCAGCTGTGGCCCTTCGCCACGCAGCAGTGGGCCGAGCTTGGCATGGATGCGCCCGATCTGGCTGCGCATTACCCCACGCAGGTGCTTTCCACCGCACGTGACATCATGGGTCTTTGGGTGGCTCGCATGGTCATGAGCTCGCTGTACTGCACCGGTGAGATTCCGTTCCAGGACGTCATCATTCATCCCACCGTCATGGGTGCCGATGGCAAGCCCATGTCCAAGAGCCGCGGCAACGGCGTAGACCCGGTCAAGCTCATGCAGGACTACGGTGCCGACGGCATGCGCTTCGGCCTGCTTATGCAGGTGACCGGCGCGCAGGCCATGCGCTTCGATTACCAGAAGATCGAGAGCAGCCGCAACTTCGCGAACAAGATTCGCAACGCCGCGCGCTTCGTCATGATGAACCTCGAGGGCTTCGAGCCTGGTGAGCCCGATCCTGTTACGCCTGCCGACAAGTGGATTTTCTCGCGTCTCGCGGGCCTCGTTGCCGCTGTCGACGCAGCGTATGCGCGCTACGAGTTCGGTGAGATCACGCGCAACCTGTACTCCTTCTTCTGGAACGAGTTCTGCGACTGGTACATCGAGTTCTCGAAGAGCCGTCTGGGCGCCGGCGCCGATGCGGCTGACCGCTTGGCGTGCCAGCGCAACCTGGTGTACGTGCTTGATGTGGCGTTGCGCCTGCTGCATCCCATCATGCCCTTCATTACCGAGGAGATCTACCAGGAGCTTCCCGTGAAGGCCCATGGCGAGCTGCTCATCGGTGCGCCGTGGCCCGAGGCCGACGATCTTGCCGCGTTTGTGGACGCCGATGCCGAGCGCGCCATCCAGATGGTGTGCGAGGTTGTCTCGGCCATCCGCAGCTCGCGTTCTCGCTACGGCATCTCGCCGAAGACGGCGCTGCCGGTTGTCGTGAAGGCGGAAGAGGCCGACGTAGCGCTCCTGCAGGCGCAAGCTGGGCTTATCTCCTCGCTTGGCAACGTGGGCGAGCTGTCTATCGCCGTTGACGCAGTTAAGCCGGCTGAGTCGAGCGTTGTGCTGGCCGCCGGTCTCGAGGTGTACACCTGCCTTGCCGGTCACGTCGATTTCGGCGCCGAGAAGGCGCGCCTTGAGAAAGAGCAGGTCAAGCTTGCAGCCGACGTCGCCAAGCTCGAGAAGAAGCTTTCCAACCCGGGCTTCTTGGCTAAGGCCGCTGCGGAAATCGTTGAGAAGGACAAGGCCAAGCTCGCCGAGATGTCCGACAAGCTTGCGCGTATCGAGGTCCAGCTGGCCGAGCTCGCGTAAGCGCTTCATCCCACGGTGAACCCCAAGGGCGCGGGTCTCGTTCCGCGCCCTTTCTATATGCAAAGCGCGCAGCAGAACCCGGTTCGCCGTAATGCGACCCCGGCTTTCCGTCCCAACTCGGAATGCAGTGGGACACGGAGCCCGGGTCCCTGTCCCACTGCCCCGAAGGGGGGTAGAGCTGCTGTGGGATAGTGGGACAGGGAGCCGGGGTCCGCGTCCCGCTTGCGGGAGCCAAATCCCCGCAGCTCCAGCATCCCGCCGCTGGCCAAGATCGTCTCAGTGTCGAACGAATCCGCGACGAACAGCATCTTCTTGGCCAAAACAGCCTCAGTGTCGAACGAATCACACCAGATTTCCCGTTCCTGAGGCTTCTCCGCAGGCACGCTCTATGCCCTCCGTTTCCAAGCAAGCTCCTGAACTGCGGAAACGCTCAGATCTCGATTCCCGTGGGAATGTCGCAGGCATCGCCCGGGCGCCGACGCGCGAAAATTCTTCGACACTGAGGCGATCTTGGCCACAGAAGGGGCGCTACGCGAGAAAAATCCCGACACTGAGGCGATTTTGACCAACGAAGTGAACTCATAAGCATCGTCGGGGGTTGAACACGGGCCGTGCGCAAGTTGAACGCAGGCGCGGATAGGGCGTAGGCGATCTGCGCCGGGCGCTTTTGGGCTGTCGAGGGGGGCGGGACACGAAGCCCCGGTCCCTGTCCCACTGCTCCGAAGGGGAGTAGGGCTGCTGTGGGATAGCGGGACAGGGAGCCAGGGTCGGTGTCCCACTCGCAACCGCACCCCATTCAATGCTCACGAACGACAGGAATTCGCTCACGAAAGCCAGGAGCAGGCCCTATTCATGCTTGAAAACCTATACGTTTTTGTTATCCTGAAATTTGGGTTCTTGGCGGCGCCCGGCTTTGTCGGGCACAGCGAAAGGCCTGATCAGAAACAGAGGGCGAATGCACGCCGACGGGCTTGGAAACGTATACGTTTTCAGCAGCCCCTCGGGTGGGGGCCTGGGCACGTCGCGTCGCGTGCGCGGGGCGGGTCAAGGCTGCGCAAGAGTGGGAACGGCGGCGCGTGAGCGTCGTGAAGATAGGCGAACCAGCCCTTCCGAGGAAGACGAGAGGGCTCAAGGAGAAAGGAAGAGAGAGGTGAAGGGGAAACTGAGCAGGCTTCTGCTTATGATGTCCGCTGTCGCGCTTGCCGGCGTCCTGGCCGTCCCGGCCATGGCCTTGGCGGATTCAACTGCGGATTGCTCGGGGGAGTGCAACCACCAAGCCGCTATCGGCAGCGTTCACTATGACACCCTGCAGGAGGTCGTCACGGCCGCGACGGCCTCCGACGAGGCCGTCACCTTGCTGCAAAACGTCGAGCTTAGCGAAGGCGAGTCAGTTGCCGTCAATGACGTGAAGTTCGAGGGCGACGTCACCGTCGTCGGAGCTGGCGGGGTGATCGAGTTCTCCGGCTGCACGTTCGGCGGAGACCTCGTGAACCGCGGCGGCGAGGGGGCCATCGTGAGAGTGGTCGGCTGCGGGTTCGGCGAGGGGTCCG
>JAFSHA010000163.1 GCA_017440565.1 Eggerthellaceae bacterium
GTAAGACAGAGTACAACATTCCCGAGGACGACCCCCGCAACCCCGCTACCATCGCCGACCACGTGGGCGATAACGTGGGCGACGTCGCGGGCAAGGGCGCCGACCTGTTCGAGTCCTACACCGGCTCCATCCTGGCTCCCACCATCCTTGCGGTGACCTTCGCCTCCCTGGGTGGCTACTTCAGCGACGCCGATGTGGTCTGGGCCATCTGCGTGCCGGTCTGCATCGCCGCTTGCGGTATCATCACCTCCATCATCGGCCTGTTCGCCGTGCGCACCAAGGAAGGCGCCGACCTGCACAAGGCGCTTAACCGTGGCACCTACGTAGCTGCCGCCATCGAGATGGTCATCATTTTCGCCATCTTCTTCGCTTGGAGCCAGAACACCACCGAGGCTCAGCCGCTGTTCCTGTTCGGTTCCGTTATCTGCGGTCTGGTAGCCGGCCTTGCCATCGGCAAGATCACCGAGTACTTCTGCTCCGACCACTACAAGCCGGTCCACAAGATCGCCGAGTCTGCTGAGACCGGCGCTGCGACCGTCGTCATCGAGGGCCTTGGCACGGGCATGCTGTCCACCATCGCCCCCATCTGCTTGGTTGCGCTTGCCATCATCGGCGCTTACACCTTCGGCAACATGGCGTTCCCGAACGCTGACGCTGCCGGTGGCATCGCCGTTGGCCTGTTCGGCGTTGGCCTTGCTGCTACTGGTATGCTTTCCAACACCGCCATCACCATCGGCGTTGACGCCTATGGTCCCGTTGCCGACAACGCTGGCGGCATCGCCGAGATGGCCGGCCTTCCCGAGGAAGTACGCGAGCGCACCGACTCCCTCGACGCCGTGGGTAACACCACCGCCGCTATCGCGAAGGGCTTCGCCATTTCTTCCGCCGGCCTTTCCGCCATCTCGCTGTTCGTTTCCTATCAGGCGACCATGCATCATTACATTTCCGACTTCAGCCTGTCGCTCACCGATCCCATGATCGTGGCTGGCATCTTCCTGGGCGCCATGATGCCGTTCATGTTCGCCGCCCTTACCATGGGCGCCGTCTCTCGCGCGGCTCATGCCATGGTTGAGGAAGTCCGTCGTCAGTTCCGCGAGATCAAGGGCATCATGGAGTACGAGGCCGAGCCCGAGTACGACAAGTGCGTCGCTATTTCCACCAGCTCTGCGCTGAAGGAAATGATGACTCCTGGCATTCTCGCCATTGTCGTTCCGGTTCTCATCGGCTGCTTCAACCCGGCTATGCTGGGCGGCTTCCTCGCTGGTGCCGTTGCAACCGGTATGCTTCTGGCCATCTTCATGTCCAACGCCGGTGGCGCTTGGGACAACGCCAAGAAGTACATCGAGCAAGGTTATCATGGCGGCAAGGGCTCTGATGCTCACAAGGCCGCTGTCGTCGGCGACACCGTGGGCGACCCCTTCAAGGACACCTCTGGTCCTTCCATGAACATCCTCATCAACCTGATGACCATCGTGGCCCTTACCTTCAGCCCGCTGTTCATCATGATCCAGGGTCTGTTCTAAGATTTAAGCTGAAACCGCTGTCTATACATTCAGCTTAGGCATTGCATGCGGCCGTCCTTCGGGGCGGCCGCTTTGCGTATACGATTCCCGAAAGGTGTCGGGGGATTGCGAGCTTCGCGCCTCCCGACCCTGGACTTCTTTTGGGAGTATTCCCCTTTGGCGATTAAATGGTTCGAGAATATGACCGTTTCGCTTTTTACAAAATCGCAGGTCAGTAGGTTGTGTGACAAAATCATTACTTTGCGTGATAGACGAAATGGGACTAATTCAGCATAGTGGGGACCATCGAAAGGAAACTAGTCGCCGCAACGAGGAGCGGCGCGAACCTGATAGGGGATACTCATGAAAATTCTTGGTCTTGGCGTTCCGGAGCTCGTCATCATCTTGATCGTCGTCCTGCTCATCTTCGGCCCGAAGAACCTTCCCAAACTCGGCAATGCCATCGGCAAGGGCATCAAGGGCCTGCGCGAGGGTATGGCAAAGGACATGCCCGAAGATGAGGAAGAGGTAGTCGAAGAGGAGAAGAAGCCGGCTGCTAAGCTCGAGGCGGCTGAGGAAGTTGTTGCTGAGGAGGCTGCTCCCAAGAAGAAGGTCGTCAAGAAGGTTGTGAAGAAGTAGCCATCGAGGCGCCTCAACTAAGCTTTGACATACGCACGCACGGCGGCGGCTCGCAAGGGCCGCCGTTTTCGCGTGACATGGACGGCCTATTTGGCCATCCGCGCGTTACAAGGAAGCCCTTTTTGGCCACGAGATTTTTTCGCGTTACAATGAGCAGGTTGCGGAATCGGCGTGACGAGGAGGTGTCCATGCGCAACGATGATCGCGAGATTCGCAAGGCATGGGCTGCCATCGGCGGTTTCGCTTGTAACCAGGGCTTTCTGTTCGCCGCCTTTTATCTTGGCTCGAACGAGGCCCTCCAGCTTGGCCATCTCGCTTTCGAGCGTAGCGAGCTTTTCGGCATGCTGCTTTGCATGGCGGGTGCCTTCGCCGCGCTTTCCTTGATGTCGCCTAAGGCACGAAACGCCTTGCTCTCGCCGCGTTTCGCCTGGGGTTATGCCGCGCTGCTCGTCCTGTGCTCCATGGCGCCTTCGATTTTCGGCTCTTTTGGCTTGCTCTCGTTCGTCTTGGAGTCGGTGTTCGTCGGCGTGCCGCTGGCCTTTCTTCTCTGCGCATGGGGAAGGGTGCTGGGGTCCTTTCCCGTCGAGCGCTCTGTGCCCACCGTGTTCATAGCAACCGCGCTTGCCTCGGCCTTGTGCATGGCTTTCGCCTCGATGCCCTTTAGCTGGGCTCACCTTGTTTTGTATTTGCTTCCTCTGGGTAGCGCGTCGTTTTTGCGTGAGGCGCACAGGGACTTGGGCGAATGTGACGTCACCGAAGTCTCCACCCAGTCGAGCACCGAGGCACGCGCCCTTTCGCGTAAGGTTATGCTGGGCACCTTCTTTTACGGTCTTGCCACCGGCGCCATGGAGACTTTCGCCTCCGACCCGGGCATGCCGGCCGCGCCCGCTTTCGCCGTGACCTTCTTTTTGCTGGCCATGTTTTGCCTTGCGGCGCTGCAGCTGTTCAAGGGCGTACGCATCGCCCGCGTACGTGACTTCTTCGGAAACCACGAGTCTGGCCCGCTTGATGCATCCTACCGCCTCGCTTTCATGGTTATGATCGCCGGTCTTTTGTTCATGCCAGCACTCGACGCCTTCGAGGTGCTTGGCGAGTCTATCGTGTTGGCCGGCTACCTTGGCATGGCCGTCGTTCTGATTTCGCTGTTCGTCATCATGGGACGCGTGCGCGCACTTGATGCGGCGCTTTCGTTCGCGGAAGGCTTCGGTTTTTTGTACGCCGGTGAGCTCGTCGGCCTCATGGTGGGAAACCTCCTTCAAATCGAGGTTTTCTCCTGGGCTCATTCGTCGCTTGTCGTCGGGTTTGCGGGCTTGGTGGTTCTGTACTCCTTCCTCTTCCTCTTCACCGATCGCGACGTCAACGAACTCACCGTTGCGGCGGGTGAGGGCGATTCCTTCGAACGTGCATGTGAGCGAATCGCGAGCGAGTCTGCGCTTTCGAAGCGCGAGGCCGAGGTGCTGCCCCTTGCCTTGCGCGGGCGCACTTCCGAGCGTATTGCGCAAGAGCTGTTCATAAGCAAGAACACGGTCGACACTCACATGCGTCGCATTTACGCGAAGTGCGGCGTGACCTCGCGCCAGGAGCTTATCGACTTGGGCGAGCGCGTGCAGAAGGAGCTGCGATGAGCGACCTTACCGAAGTCACCATCTATTCCGACGGCTCCTCCCGCGGAAACCCCGGTCCGGGGGGATACGGCTCGCTGTTGCATTTTCGCGACACGGGCGGTCAACTGCACGTGAAGGAGCTTTCCGCGGGTTTCTCCTGTACGACGAACAATCGCATGGAGCTGCTCGGTGCCATTGTCGCGCTTGAGGCGCTTAAGCGTCCCTGCCGCGTGCGCCTTGTCTCTGATTCGCAATACCTGGTCAACGCCTTCAATCAGCACTGGATCGAAGGGTGGCTGAAGCGCGGTTGGAAAAACGCGCAGAAAGAGCCAGTGAAAAACGTCGACCTATGGCAGAGGCTTTTGAAGGCAGCTGAGCCGCATGAGATAACCTGGGTGTGGGTGAAGGGTCATGCGGGGCATCCCGAGAACGAGCGTTGCGACCAGCTGGCCACCGCTGCCGCCGACGGCGAAAACCTCCCACCCGACCCGGGTTTCAAAGGGTAGCGACCCAGTCCTTTCGCGTTCTTTCCGAAGTTCTGCGCAAAAACGGCTTCGAGATGAGGATGGCTTCGCCTCGAGCTTGTTTAATTCTCTCGATATTGCTGGTCGAGAGCCTCCAGAACTCGGAAGACCAACTCATAAGTCCGTTCGAGCGGCTGCTCGAGGCACCATCGAGAGGCGACGGCATCATCTTGAGGCCGATTTTGCACAGAACGCAGCGGCGCCTATCTTGCGGCGTATCCGCGCAGCTGAATGGGGACATCCTGTTCGGGGAAGAGGCGTTTGTAGATTTCCACGAAGTAGTTATCGGTCATGGACGCCATGTAATCAACGACGATCTGGTTGGGCTCAAGGGCAAGGTAGGATTCCTCGGTAATGTTGCGGGAGGTCTCGACCAGCTTGCGCACGTGGTGCTTGAACACCGGGGCTTCGCGGCGGTTGTGGGTAAGGTCGTCGAGTACGCGATCGTAGAGTCGCTCGAACATCTCCTGCACGATGTTGTGCGCATCTCCCACCATGCCCTCGCGCGAGTAGATGAACTCGTAGTTCTGCCGCTTGGCCAAGCGCAGATCCTCGAACACTTCGGGGCTCATGGCGATGCGATCTTTGCGATAGCTATTGTTGACGATGTCAACCGTCAGGTTGTTGATGATACGCGCGTTGTCCTTTCCGATGATCTCGGAATCGAACACGTCAAGCGATGTGAGGGCTCCCATCTCGAGGGCATCCTGGCGGTCCTTCCCCAAGTAGGCAATCATGTCGCTTACGCGAACGACGCAGCCCTCAAGCGTGGAGGGACGAAGCGTTGCGATGCGGGCTTCGTCGATGCAGCAGGCCTCGACGCGCTCGTCGAGGGTCTCGAAGGACTTGATGTCGCCAAGGCGCAGGACCTGCTGCTCGAACTCGCCGTTGTGGCACAGAACGCCATCGAGCGTCTGCAGCGAGATGTTGCGGTGATACAGCTGGTCGAGAACGCGAACGGAATGCACGTTATGGTTGAAGTAGCGGCCTGTTCGCTCGTGGTAGCAGGCGGAAAGGAAACGCTCGCCAGCGTGGCCGAAAGGCGTGTGCCCGAGGTCATGCCCGAGCGCTATGGCCTCGATGAGATCGCAGTTAAGTCCCAGCAGGGCGCCTATACCACGCGCGATACGACTGACAAGCTGCACGTGAAGGCCGCGGCGGGTGATGTCGTCGTTGCGAACGAAGGAGAACACCTGCGTTTTGTCGGTATAGCGCGAGTAAGCGGGAATGTTGATGATCTTCTCGATGTCGCGCGAGAAGGCCGGGCGGGCAAGCGTGGCTATATCATGCTCCTTGTCCTCGCGGCGCAGCACGCAGGCGTCATCGAAGCGCAGCGGGTTTCGCCAGGCGTTCGCGCGGTCGAGCATTATGGCGCTTTCAACCTCGGGGTCAAGCGTGAGGTAGGGAATTTCCTTGTTGGTGGCCTCGGTCATGATGCGAGCAATCTCCTCGTGCGGTAAATTAGCCTGCCGAGCATCATTATAATGGTAAGGCGCGCATCGTGTTGCGTTCCTCAATGTTTCACGTGAAACACTCGTTCGCGCAAACAGATGTTTCACGTGAAACATTTTCACGAACAGCGTGGTATGATGGGCTAAAGCACATGAGAAAGGCTGGCAAGCGGTGGGTTACGCCATTATCACCATAGCAATTGTATTGGCTGCCGCCGCGGGCTTTGCCTTTGTGAAGAACGGAGAGTTTGCCGGGCTTGGCCGCGGGGTAAAGCGCGGGGGCTTGCGCAACCCGCATGGAGCGCTTGTGCGAACGAAGCGCCTTGACACAACAGAGCAAACCTCCTTTCCCTATCGTTTCGGCATTCTGTTTGCCATCGTGGTTGGCGTAACGGCCCTGCTCGGCCTAGTTTCCTTTACGCAGTTACTGAACTGGGGATCGGCCACCTTCCTTACCGTGCATTTCATTTTGTGCGTCGGCCTTTGCATGGGCGTTTCGATGTCCGATTCGGGTATGTGGCGCCCGCTTGCTTGGGCGCTGCTTGGCTACCTTGCCCTTGCGCTTGTCCCTAACGTCCTTTGGGTATACGAGGTGTCTTTCGTCGCGAGCCTCTCATTTGCCCATGTCAATGCCCTTACTGCGCTGCTTGGCGGGGTGGGCTGCGCGCTTGGCGCTGCTCTTATGCCGCCCCTGTTTTCCTACGCGCGCGAATTCGAGGACGGCCACGTCAACGCCATTCAGGTATCAGGCAA
>JAFSHA010000164.1 GCA_017440565.1 Eggerthellaceae bacterium
AGCATGACAGCAGTTGCGGAGAATGTCAATGTTATCTCCGCAAATTATGCGGAGATAGTTGGATGGACCTCACAGGCTTCCAACATCCCCGGACGGGACGAAGGCTGAGCCCTCTCTACATCCTGCGATACGCCAGACGCGCCTCGACCATGGCCAGGATGTCGTCGTCGGCAAGGCCGGCGGCGGAAAGCGCGCGGATCACGTCGTCGATGACCAGCTCGCCGGGGCTGTCGGTGGCGCGCGCGGCGCCGACGTTTCGCTGCTCGGCCACGAAGGTGCCGCGGCCCTTGCGCGTGGTGATGTAGCCCTCGCGCTCGAGGTCCATGTAGGCGCGGTTGACGGTGTTGTAGCTGATGTCGAGGTCGACCGCCAGGCCGCGCACGGTGGGAAGGCGCTCCCCCTCCGCGAACTCGCCCGATCCGATGAGGTAGGCGATGCGGTTCTTCACCTGGATCCACACGGGCATGCCGGAGGCGTGGTCGATCTCGAAGTTGTTGAGGGCGGTGGTCATGATGGTGCTTTCTGTTTGGGAAAATGAGCCAGCGAACAGGACTTACTGATTCATTTTATCAATGAAGCCGTCGGACATGGCGGAGGGCACGGTCACGACGCTTCCCTTCGACTTCTTGACGGTCTCGTACTGCATGAGCATGGTGCGAAGCTTCAGCGCGGCCTCGGGGTCGCCGTATACCTCGGCGGCCTCACGCAGCATCTCGGCCACGTCGGCCTCGGCACTTGCCACGGCGGTTCGTGCGGAACGCTCGCGGTCGGCCTGGGCCTCGAGGCTCATGGCCTCCTGCAGCTCCTCGGGGATCACGATGTCGCGCACCTTCACGCTTATGATGTCCACGCCCCAGCCGGCCGCCTCCTTCTCGATGTCGGCCTTGATCTCGGCGTCAAGCTGGTCGCGGCGAAGCGCCACCTCGGCCACGGTCGAGCGGCCCACGGCCTCTCGCATGGCCGTCTGCGCGAGGAAGCTCACGGCGGCGTAGTAGTCCTCCACCTCGGTGCAGGCCTTTTCCGCATCCCACACCATCCAGAACAGGACCGCGTCGATGTTGACGGGCACGAGGTCGGCCGTGAGGGTGCGCTCGGCGTAGAAGGGCGAGGCGATGACGCGCTGGTCAACGCGGATGGTCCCGTGCTCGATGACCGGCATGGTGAAGTACAGGCCCGGGCCCACCACGCGGCTCACCTTGCCGAAGCGCAGCACCACGACCTTCTCCCAGGAAAGCGCGATGTGCACGCTCGATACCGCGCAAAGCGCCGCCACCAGCATGACGATGACGGCCGCGAAGTCGATGGAACCCGCAACCAGCCACCACGCCGCCAGCACGAGCGCACACGTGCCGATGAACAGCGCCACGCTGAAGATGAGCGCGCCGTTGCGCGAGGACTTGCGCGGGACGTAGCTTGTGGCCGCGCGGATCTCGGCTTCCTTGTCGGTGAACTCGTAGGGCGCGTCGAACTTGGCGCCCCTCTTCATACGTGCCATGACGATTCCTTCCTATATCGAAGCCGCGACGGCAGACGCCGCCCCGGCCAATCCGTACATCATCTCCGGCATCTGCGTGACGTCGTAGGCGGACGCGCCCACAACGCAGACTCTAAGCAGGAACCCGCC
>JAFSHA010000165.1 GCA_017440565.1 Eggerthellaceae bacterium
CGCACGTAAAGCGGCCGCCTTCCGCGAAGAGCGCAGGGCGGCCGCCCAAGGATAGGAATCATGAACAAACGTAGAATCATAGAAAACGTCATCCACGGCGTCTTCCTCATTCTGGGCTTGGTGACCGTGGGCTGCGTGCTTCTCATTACGGGGTATCTGGTGATCTCGGGCATCCCCGCCATTCGCGAGATCGGCCTGATCGACTTCCTCTTCGGGCAAACCTGGGCCTCTACCGCCGCCGAGCCCCAGTTCGGCATCCTGCCGTTTATCCTCACGAGCGTCTACGGCACAGCGGGCGCTATCGTGCTGGGCGTGCCAGTGGGCTTTTTCGCCGCCGTGTGGCTGGCGAAGATGGCGCCTGCGCGCGTGAAGGGTGTGGTGAATGAGGCCGTGAGCCTTCTGGCCGGCATTCCGTCGGTGGTTTACGGCTTGGTAGGCATGATGGTGCTCGTGCCGGGCATCCGCATCTTTTTCGACCTGTCCGACGGAGCAAGCTTGCTTGCGGCCATCTTGGTGCTGGCCGTCATGATCTTGCCCTCCATCATCAAGGTGTCCATCACGGCGCTTGAGGCCGTGCCGCGCGAGTACGAGGAGGCCTCGCTTGCGCTGGGCGCCACGCCGGTTGAGACCTGTTTCAAGGTGTCGGTCCTGGCGGCTAAAAGCGGCATCGCAACGGCGGTGGTTCTGGGCGTGGGCCGCGCCATCGGCGAGGCCATGGCCGTCATGATGGTGTCGGGCAATGCCGCCAACATGCCGTCGCTGTTTGAGAGCGTGCGCTTCCTCACCACGGCGGTGGCAAGCGAAATGGCTTACTCGAGCGGCTTGCAGCAGGAGGCTCTGTTCTCCATCGCGCTGGTGCTGTTCCTGTTCATCATGCTCATCAACGCCACGTTGAACTACTTCCTCAAGGGAAAGAAGGAGGCCTAGCATGGACGAGAACGTTTTGGCGAAGGGCCTTTCTGCACGCCGACGCACCTACGCTGGCGTTATGAAGGCGCTCATGGGCATCTCCGTTGCGTTGGTGGTCGCGTTGGTGGTGGGCCTTCTGGGTTATGTGCTGGTCAAGGGCGTTCCCCACCTGACGTGGGATTTGCTCACCACGGGACCGAGCTACCTGCAGGGAACCATTGGCATTTGGCCCAACATCCTGAACACGGTCAACATCATCTTTGCGACGCTGCTTGTCGTGCTGCCGCTTGGCGTGGGCGCGGCGATCTACCTGACCGAGTATGCGACGAACCGGCGCATGGTCGGCATGATCGAATACGCCGCCGAGACGCTTTCGGGTATCCCGTCGATCATCTACGGTTTGGTGGGCATGCTGTTCTTCTGCCAGTTTTTGGGCTTTCAGACATCGCTTCTGGCGGGTGCGCTCACGCTCGTGATCATGAACCTGCCCACCATCATGCGCACCACGCAGGAAAGCCTGAAGACGGTGCCGCAAAGCTATCGCGAGGGCGCGTTTGGCCTGGGTGCGGGCAAGTGGCGTGTCATTCGCACGGTGGTGCTGCCCAGCTGCACGGGCGGTATCGTGACCGGTTGCATCTTGGCAGTCGGACGCATTGTGGGCGAGTCGGCGGCGCTTCTGTTCACGGCAGGCTTCGCCCATACGGCAAGCACGTTGGCGGCGGGCCTCGAGGCGGCGCTCGGCCAGTCGGGCGCGACCCAGACAGGCGCGCTGTACGTGTACGCCCAGGAGCAGGGCGAGTTCGAGGTGGCCTTCTCCATCGCGGCGGTGCTCGTTCTTTTGACCCTGTGCATCAACCTATGCGCCACTATGGTGGGCAAGCTGTTTGAGAGAAGGAGAACGATATGAGCGCGAAGGCGCTGGTGAGGCCCCGTTCGGAGGAGCTGGAATCTGGTTTGGTCATCGAGGCGAGGGCGCTTGGCCTTTGGTACGGGCGGCAGCAGGCGTTGCGCGACGTGAGCCTAGCGGTGCAGCGCAACAAGATCACGGCGCTTATCGGGCCGTCGGGCTGCGGAAAATCGACGTTTCTCAGGACGCTCAACCGCATGAACGACTTGATTCCAGGCGTTCGCATCGAGGGGGAGGTGCGCTATGGGGGCGTCAGCATCTATGACTCGTCCGTCGACGTGAACGAGCTGCGCCGTCAAGTGGGTATGGTGTTCCAGAAGCCCAACCCCTTCCCCATGAGCGTGTACGACAACGTTGCATACGGCCCGCGCACCCATGGCGTGCGCGCGAAGGCCGCCCTTGACGAGATCGTGGAGCGCTCGCTGCGCGACGCGGCCGTTTGGGACGAGGTGAAGGACCGCCTGAGGAAAAGCGCGCTCGGCCTTTCCGGCGGCCAGCAGCAGCGCTTGTGCATTGCGCGCGCCCTGGCCGTCGAGCCGCAGGTGCTGCTGATGGACGAGCCCACGAGCGCGCTTGACCCCATTTCCACGCTTAAAATCGAGGAGCTCGCCGTTACGCTGAAGGGGCGCTACAGCATTGTCATCGTGACGCACAACATGCAGCAGGCGCAGCGCATTGCCGACAACACGGCGTTTTTCCTGATGGGCGAGCTGGTGGAATTCGATCGAACCGAGAAGATCTTCCAAGCACCTGCCGACAGGCGGACTGAGGACTATGTAATGGGCCGATTCGGTTAGGCGCAGTGGTATCATGTTGGGCACACGAGGGCCGCTTCGCGCAGGTTTTCTGCGCCCGGCGGCCATGCTCGTTACAGCCTGCAAGTTACGAAAGGAAACGCGATGTCTGCAGATAACAGCGCCTTTGCGGAAATCGAAAAGCACCGCGAGCAAATCGATCTCATCGATCAGGAGATCGTCAAGCTGCTCAACAAGCGCGCCGGCCATTCGCTTGTCATCCGCGGCCTCAAGCCCGGAGCGCGCATGGGCCTGTACGACCCGAAGCGTGAGGAGGAGATCTTCACGCGTCTCAACAGCTTCAACGAGGGGCCTCTCTATAACGAGAACCTGCGAGAAATCTATTCGACCATCCTGAAGGTTATGAAGGAGACCCCGTCCGTATGAGCGCTGTAAATATCCCTGCTATTCCCGATCTCGGCCAGCTGACGGACGAGATCACTATTTTTGCCGGACCTTGCTCGGTTGAGTCGCCCGAGCAGTTCGAGGAAGTGGCTGAATGCGTTGCAAGCCTCGGCCTTACGTGGATTCGCGGCGGCGCCTTCAAGCCCCGCACTAACCCGCATTCGTTCCAGGGCCTCGGCGAAGAGGGCCTGAAGATCATGAAGGCCGTCGGCGAGAAGCACGGCCTGCTTACCCTGACCGAGGTCATGGACACTGCGCATTGCGAGCTGGTGCATTCCTATGTGGATGGCCTGCAGGTGGGTGCGCGCAACTTCCAGAACTTCAGCCTGCTGAAGAAGATCGGCCAGGTCACGGCCGAGTCCAAGAAGATGGTTCTGTACAAGCGCGGCCTTTCCGGCAGCATGTCCGAGTGGCTGGCGGCAACCGACTACATCACCGACTGCGGAAACGACAACGTGGTGCTGTGCGAGCGCGGCATCCGCACGTTCGAGACAGCCACGCGATTCACGCTCGACATCGCGGCGGTGCCGGTCATCCACAAGCAGTCGCTGCATCCCATTTGCATCGACGTGTCGCATCCGGCTGGGCAGCGTGACTTGGTGCCGTCGTTGGCGAAGGCCGCCGTAGCGGCGGGTGCCGATTCGCTCATGATCGAAGTGCACCCCAACCCGCCTGCCGCGCTTTCCGACGGTCCCCAGCAGTTGACGCCTGCTCAGTTCGTCCAGCTGGTGGATGAGCTGCGCGTCCTGGCCGCCGCGCTGGGCAAGCGAATCGTGTAGCGAGAGTTGTGCGCAAAACTGGCGCCTTTTCTCGAGTTGAAACGGACGAAACCCCTTCGATGTCGCTTCAACGAAGGGGTTTCGCGTACGTGGCTTGGTTTTTCAGGCTGAAATCAGTGCCCAGGCGTCAATCTCGGCCGTCCCCGCCAAGAAAGGGCGTCGGTTTTGCACGTAACTTGCGAAGGTGCCAGGCTTTCGGCTCTAGAGCAACTACTCGATAATGTCGATGGCGGTGACCTTTACCCAGTAAATGATGTCCTTGCCGGCAAGCGGGTGGTTGAAGTCGAGTGTGGCCACCTGGTTCTCGATTTCGAGGACCTTCGCAGGAATGGGCTCGGCGCTGCGCGGCGTGGTCCAGGCAATAATCTCGCCTACAGGCATGTTGGCGCCGTTGGGGATCTTGAAGGTGGGAACCTTCTGCACGGCGGACTGGTCGTACTCGCCATAGGCGTCTTTCGCGGCAATTTCAAGCGTGCGCTCCTCGCCGATCTCCATCTGATCGAGGGCGTCTTCGAGCACGCGCATGACTTGGCGGCGACCGATGTAAATGTGATGGGCCTCGCCCTTGCTGTCGTCGAACACCGTGCCGTCGGGTAGCGATCCGCGATACTGGAAGTAGACGATTTTCTTTCTCATGTTGCCTCCTCGGTTGCTAGGTTTGCTTTCAGGTCGTGTCTCTCGATCGCATGCTTCTTGGTGTGGCGGTGCCGTGAGAATCGATTTGAAAGCAAAGCCGACGCATATAGAAGAAGCTGGACGAGCCATCGTTTAGTACTTCGATTTCGACTGCGCTCATCCAGCTTCCCGAACGTGCTATTTCGTTATACCCGCGCCTCAAGCGCGACGCTTGGTGGCTTAGTGCCAGCGCTGAGAGGTCAGGAAGAAGCCCTGAGTCGGGGTGATCTCGCTGTCGTCGTCAACCAGCGAAGCGGCAAGCTCTTCGGCGTTTCCGCAAATCTCGCTTACGGGAGCCTTGATCTCTTCCTGCTCTTCCGGTGCTTTAATCTCGTCAGTCATCGCGGTCCTCCTTCATAGATTGCCTTTGCTTGCTGATGTCAGCTAGAGGCGCTCAGCACGATAGTCCCCTTTTTGGGAATTTCCGACGCATACGGCATCCCAGCTGCGGCAAAGCTGCCATAAAATCGCGCGGCCTCCTTGCGACTGATTCTAGGGTTCGCCTTAGATGGTGCCTATCGGATACGAAGTATGATTTAGCCGAGGCAATATCGAACTTATCCCCCGATAGGAAAAATAAGCCTTGCCGCCTATCTTCTGAAACTGAAAGTAAGGTGCCGACTAAGGGGGATAATCAATGTCTAGGCAAGAGGGGGCGGCCTGCAAAAAGGCCTCGAAACAGGGTGTGCGCTATCAAAATCCTATCCTGGTAGGCGTTGTGCTCCTGTTCGCTGGTATTTCCGTAGCGATGATCCAGTACAAGGTCCCCACCATCATGACTTCGCTCATGCAGGAGTTTTCCATGAATGCCGAGGCGGCATCGTGGTTGATGTCCATCTTCACTCTTATGAGCATTTTCGTGGCCATTCCGGCAGGAACCCTGGCTCAGAAGTTCGGAGCGAAGCGCATGATGATCGTTGCTTCGTGCATCGCTATCGTGGGCTCGCTCATCGGTTTGGCATCGGGTACAAGCGCCCTTCTCATCGCCTCTCGTGCGGTGGAAGGCGTGGCCCTCACCATTCTCACTACCTGTGGCCCCATTATCGTTCAGCAGAACGTGCAGCCCGATAAAATCGGGACGACCATGGGCGTGTGGGGCATTTGGGGTTGCCTGGGATCCACCATTGCGGCAGTACTTACGCCCACCATTTTCGAAAATATGGGCTTTTCCGGTTTGTGGATTGCCTATGCGGTTGTAGCCGCAATAGCCGCGATTGTCGTCTTGCTGGTCATCAAGGATCGCGGAATCAAAGTTTCCGAGGCGCTTGAGGCAGCTTCTGCTGATGCCGTGGCAGCTGCCGAGCCTCCGCGCTATCGCGAAGTTATCACTAAAGACGTCCTGCTGTTCTTCGTAGGCTTCGCCATTTTCAACATCTGCCTGCTCGCCATCCTTTCCTTCGTGCCCACCATTTTGCAGATGCAGAATTTCGATCCCACGCTTTCCGGCTTCATCAGCACGGCGCCGATGCTCCTCTCGGTTGTGTCATCGCCTCTGTTTGGCGTCGTTTCCGACAAAATCGGCCGCGTTAAGCCGCTTTTGGTGGCTGCTATGCTGGTCATGGGGCCGTGTACTTTCCTCATGTACACCAACACGGGGGCTTTGCTTTGGGTCGCGGTGGCTCTCATGGGCCTTATCGGCATGGGCGGCGTGGGCATGTTCCTCTCCGGCTTCGCGAAGCTGCTTCCTCGTCCCGAACTTGCCTCCATTGGCATGGGCGTCATGGTCACGGTGCAGGGTCTCGGCCAATTTCTGGGAACCTTCCTCGTGCAGGCGCTTCTAGGACCGGATCTGACCAACTGGTTCTTTGCTGGCATGGTTCTCATGGTTCTCGGCCTTGTGGGAACGGTTGCCTTGCTGCTTTGCAAGATGCGCTAAGGGCGTTCGTTTCGCATAGTTGCCCTCTAGGCCCGGGTGCCAAAGAGCGCCCGGGCCTTTCTTTTTCGCAAGCCCCCAATGCGAGCTTTTGGAGCTTCGGACGGCCTTCGGCTTGCGTGCCATCGGCCACGTCAAACGTGTAACGAATGATGGTTTTTCGGTACCTAGCGTATACTGGCTTGCCGCATGGAATTTCTAGAACTTATTTTTGTGCGATAGGTAGTATCGAAACAGGGCTAATCATACCTCAGGTACGATGGCGCCAATCCCCGTTTCCTCGTTACTCTAACCACAGCCGTCGACTCAACTAGGGCAGAAGACAGGGGTAATACCTGGGGGGAATCGCCTTGGTATGAGGTAATTAGGCAACGGTGGTTTTCTAGGGGGAGGAGTCGTTTATGAGCGTTTCCCAGATCGCAGGCGCGGAAGGATCCGAGCTGAGTGAGAGAAAGCCGATTGGCACGAACGAAGGCGACTTCGAGACGGTCGTGGTCGACGGTTTTTTGGGTTTTGGCCTATCGATGGGATGCTCGATCCTCCTGATTTTCTTTTCCCTCTACGGTGCGCTGGGGTATGAAGCAGCCAGCGTGATGCTGGTGTCGTCGGTGATCATCATAGGCGTGCTGCTCTTTCTTGGATGGATCTTCTGCGACGCCATGAACAGCAAGGGCGGAAACACCATGCTTCTTGTGGGGGTTGTCCTCGGCTTCGCCCTTTCGCTTGCGGTCATGGCCTTGGACCTCGGGGGAGTGGGCGCGCTGTTTGCCGGTGTCGCCCTCGTTTCGACGCTCTTTCTATATGGCAAGTTTTTGGGTAGCTTGGAGCGACGCATTCTTATGGTGCTGTTCTCGGCGGTGTTCGCGTTCGCCGGCTTCACCGTCATCATGCTCGTGCCGCTTTCCCATTGGTTCCGCTTTGCCCCCATTGCGGGCGCGGCTTTGCTGGCGGTAATGGTGACCGTTTTGTTCTTCCGGAAAAAGAACGAGTACAACGCATTCGGCGATGCGGCTGAATCGAAGATTCGCAGCATTAAGGTGAAGGGCAACAACCACTCGCTCATTCTTCTGGGCTTCATGATGGGTGCGATCGCGTTGATTCCCGGCGTGGGAGTGCAGGGCGAGCATTTGGCGCTTGCCTTCGGGGGATCGATGGGAGTTGCGGGCATCTTGTCGCTTCTGTTGGGGCAGATAGATGAACGCCTGTACAAGGAGTCGATGCTCAAGAGCTGCGCGCTCGTCACCGCCGCGTGCTTTCTGTTCATTCCTGTGCTGCCCTCGGCCGCACGTCTTGTGCTGGTATCGGTGTTTTTGTGCCACGTGTGGCTTAACGTCATCATTTTGGTGAACGCCGTCATCGAGACCTCTCGCTTCAACCTGATCAACCCCATCTGGCTTTTGGGATATCAGGGTGGTGTGTTCTTCGCGGGATGCCTGTTCGGTTGTTTCCTCTACCTTGTCGGCGCATTCATGCAGCTGCAGTATGAGCACGCTCTCTACACTGCCCTCATGGTGGGCGTGATAGCAAGCTCGTATATGCAGATCCAAGCAAATTACCAGGCTTATCCCTTCGAGCCGGTTATAGAGGCTACGCCCGAGGAGCAAGCTCTCTCCCAGGAGATTACCGAGCGTAGCGGGCAACGAAAGACTCTCTATCAGAAGAAGCGCCAGTACGCTTGCGAGCTTTACGCGCTCTCGCCGCGAGAGCGCGAGATCCTGACGACGCTGCTTAAGGGCCGTGACGCCAAATACATCATGGACACCTTCTACATCTCGCAATCTACGGCCAAGACCCACATCTACAACATCTATCGCAAGTTCGATGTGCACTCTCGTCAGGAGTTGCTCGACTTCATCGAGGATATCGAGTTGCCGCCCGAGGAGCTGCTTGACGTTATTCCCGATGAGGACATGGACGACTAGCCTCAACTGCGGTTTTGCGCGGCTTCATACTTGAGGAATGAGGTTAGGAAAAGCTCCTCAGACTTTACTTCAAAGCCTATTTTCCGCACCTGCGGTCAATAGCCGTCTCGCGCCCGCGCGGGTTATAAGTGCGAGTATCCCAAGTTGTGCGACTTGGGATGAAAAACGCACGCCGTGAGGGGTAATCGCGGCGTAAGGGGAACAGAGTGGTTTTCTTACGTAATTGGAGGAGGAATTATGTCTGAGAAAGTACTCGACAAGTCCAAGTGCATAGACGGCAGCTACGGCTGGATCGTTGTGCTCTTCACCATGCTTGTCGGCTTCGTGCCCGGTTCTAACATGGCCAAGGCTATTGCCCTGGCTCCGGTCGTGTGCGAGAACTTCATGATCGGCCCGGACGTTTTCGGCGTTGTCGTCGCTGCGTTTTACATCATGGGCTTCGTCATGGCATTCCCGACCACTGGCTTGGTCAACAAGTGGGGCATGAAGGTTTCCGTCGCTATCGCCGTTGGCTGCGGCGTTGCCGGTTCGATCATGGGCGCCCTCGCTGGCACCAACACCACCGTCTTCATCGTCAGCCGCGTCGTCGAGGGTGCCGCCTTCGGTATCATGGGCGTTGTTGGCGCATCTTCCATCGGCCCTTGGTTCTCTCCCGCGAAGCGTTCTCTGCCGCTGTCCATCTGGTCGATGTGGGTTGCCGTCTGCATGTGCGTGTGCCCCGTTATGTTCGGTTGGCTCGTTGAGAGCATGGGCGTGACCTGGCAGGGCATCTGGTGGGGCGCTGCGGTGTACGACCTTATCGTCGGCATCCTGTTCATCGTGTTCTACAAGAAGCCGCTCGATCTTGACGATCAGATTGCTGCCGAGGGCGAGGGTGCTGGCCAGGCCAACATCAAGCGCGCTCTCAAGAGCCCGATGCTGTGGGCCTTGGCTCTTATCTTCCTGTTCGACGAGGCTGCCTTCATGGCCATCAACGGCTTCATCGTCACCTACCTGAACGGCGAGCTCGGTGCTTCCCTCGTTCTGGCGAACGCCATCTTCTCGCTGTTTGGCTTTATGGGCGCCGTTACCCCGCCGATCTCTGGCTGGATCACTCAGAAGTGGAACAACCATCGCTGGGTCCTGCTCGTCGGTCTGTTCATCGCCGTTATCTACACGGCCCTCGTGTTCAACCTCAAAGAGCCGATGCTGTACTATCCGCTGTCCATCTTCGCCGGTATCGTTGGCGGCTGCGTGCCTTCCATCATCTGGCAGTTCACCCCGAACACCGTTGAGACCGCTGACATTCCCGCGGCTAACGCCTTCATGGCTTTCACCCAGAATATCGGCATGACCATCGGCGCTCTGGTTATCGGCAACGCCATCACCATCTGGGGTTGGGGCATGGGCTCGCTTATCGGCATGCTCCCGCTCTACATCATCTGCATCATCATCTACTTCGCCTTCGGCGTTCACAAGAAGCTCAAGCTCTAAAGGCTTTACTTCGCATAGCAGATGCACTCAAGATGCCGCCCTTTCGAGGGCGGCATCTTTTTATACGCGATGCATGAGGTTGGCTATTTCGAAGTGTTTTGCAAATGGGGGCCATCTGCGGGCTGGAAAAGGCAATAAGCATATGAGCTGGGAAAACATAAGCAGTCAAACAAGGTGTTCGAGGGCGCTAAGACATGGAGTATGAGGGTTTTGAACCCCCTGAGGCGATTTCCTCATTCATGTACGATTCTCAACTCCCTCGCTTGCGCCGTATCTTTCGCTCAAGCGCTTTGTTCCCCGCAATGAAAGCGCGTTCGCCGTAGGCGGCGCACACCGTCAAGGCGAATGAGAGCTCTTCTCGCACAGCGAAATAGGCGAGACGGAAGGCGTATTTCGCGAAGAGCCCTCGTGTTCAAACCGAAAGGAGGAAGGCCCATGTGTTTTAGACCTGCATCGATCGAGCAAGACATTAGGTGTCCCGAGTGCGGCACGAAGTGCGGCCCGCAGGATACTGCTTGCCCGAAGTGCGGCTACACCGTAGAGCAGTCGAGCCCCTACTTCATCCCGGGCGCCGGCGCTCCCGGAATGCCTGCAGCCCCTGGCGCTCCTGGCGCACCCGCTGCTCCTGGCATGCCGCCCATGCCGAAGGCCCCCGGCCAGTAGGCGGGGCAACCTAGCGCGATCTTGGTGGATCGCTTCATAGGGGATATCGCCTCTGCTTGCGGGGGCGAATGAAAACAAATAAGCAAGAAGAGGAGAAGGCATGAAGATTTTCAAAGGACAAGGCACTGCCGACCTCGGCAAGCCTTGGCGCTTCGAAGAAGATGGTCTGACTGTCACCCGTGGCTGCGCTTGGTCGCCTCCGGGCTGCCATCCCACCGGTTGCGGCATCAAGACCTACGTCAATGCTGAAGGGGAACTTGTCAAGATCGAGGGTGACGAGAATCACCCGATCACCAACGGTCGTCTGTGCGTTCGCTGCCTGACCATCCGCGACTACGTCTACAATCCTGATCGCGTGCTGTATCCCATGAAGCGCGCCCGCGAGGATCGTGGTAAGAACAAGTGGGAGCGCATCACTTGGGATGAGGCTTACGATACCATCGCCGAGAAGGTTGCCTACTACAAGGAGAATTACGGTGCCGAGTCCATTCTGGTTATGGGCGGCACCGGTCGTGAGGGCGGCCCGATGCTTCCGGCATACGCTCATGCGTGCCTGGGAACCCCCAACGCCTGCTACACCCAGTCTGGCTATTCCTGCTACATTCCGCGTGTTGCCGGTACCACCTACGTTATGGGCGCCACCTATCCCGAGATGGACTACGCCGGTGGCCTGCCCGGTCGTTACGACGACCCGATGTTCAAGCTGCCTGAGCTCATCGTCTTCTGGGGCAAGGAACCTCTGCCCTCCAACGGCGACGGTCTGTTCGGCCATGCCGCCATCGACATGATGCGTCGCGGTTCCAAGCTCATGAGCATTGACCCGCGCGTCAACTGGGTTTCCACCCGTGCCGACTGGCATCTTCGCCTGCGCCCCGGCACCGACGCCGCTTTGGGTATGGCAATGCTGAACGTCATCATCTCCGAGAAACTGTATGACGAAGAGTTCGTGACCAAGTGGTGCTATGGCTTCGAGCAGCTTGCCGAGCGCGTTGCCACCATGCCGGTTGAGAAGGCTGCTGAGATTTGCGACCTTAAGGCCGAGGATATCGTCGAGGCCGCTCGCGTGTACGCGGCCGCCAAGCCCGCCCAGATTGCCTGGGGCCTGGCCATCGACCAGAAGTCCAACGGCGTTCAGGCTGGTCACTGCATCATGGCTCTCGAGGCCATCACCGGTAACATCGACGTTCCCGGCGGCCAGCTTATCGGCGACGTCAACGACGGCCTTGAGCTTGGCTTCGGATGGAACAACCTCGGCCCCGAGCTCCAGTCCAAGATTCTGGGCATCAAGGAGTACCCGGCATACGTGGCCCTCGTCCTGAATGCTCAGTGCGACATGGTTCTTGACGCTCTCGAGGCTGGCGATGACGCCCAGTACTATCCCTTCAAGATGGGCGTGTTCGAGGACACCAACTTCCTGGCCGGCACCTGCGCTGCTCAGCCGAAGCGCTGGCATGACGCCATGGTCAAGAACCTCGAGTGGTGCTTCGGCATCGACGTGTGGATGACTCCGACCATCCAGGCAACGTGCGAGATCTTCCTCCCGCTGTCCACCACCGTCGAGCATGACACCGTTGTCTACACCCACTATGGCGCTTCCCCCATCATGGCTGGCGCTGTCAACAAGGCCATCACCGTTGGCGATTGCAAGGGTGACTGCGAGATCATGTACGAACTCGGTATGCGCTGCATGCCCATCAACTTCGAGAAGTACAAGGACTACTACGACTTCCTGGCCGACTATCGCCTGGCTTACAAGAAGACCTTCGAGGAGCTTCGCGAGGAAGTCGTGCATCAGAAGACCGAGATGTGCGGTTACAAGAAGTACGAGACTGGCCGCCTGCGTCCCGACGGACAGCCTGGCTTCAACACCCCGACCGGTCGCGTCGAGCTGTACTCCACCATGTTCCGCCAGTTCGGCGAGGATCCGCTGCCTTACTACATGGAGCCGCAGCTGTCCCCGGTTTCCACTCCGGAAGAGTTCGAGAAGTATCCGTTCGTGCTCACCACGGGTGCTCGTACCTACTGCTACTTCCACTCCGAGGGCAAGCAGATCCCGTATCTGCGCGAGATGAATCCCGATCCGCTGATCGAGATCAACCCGGCCGACGCTCTGAAGCTCGGCGTTGCCGACGGCCAGTGGGTCGAGGCCGAGTCGCCGTTTGGCAAGTGCGTGCTGAAGGCCAAGGTTTCCCAGATCGTCAAGCCTGGCGTCGTGCATGCCCAGCATGGCTTCTGGTTCCCCGAGAAGGATGCCGAAGAGCCGAGCCTCTACGAGGTCTGGCGCTCCAACATCAACGAGCTCATCCCGCACTTCATGGTGGGCAAGCTCGGCTTCGGCGCCCCGTTCAAGTGCCTGATCTGCTCTATCAAGCCCATCGCAGAGAACTACGACACGGACATGATGGAAGTTTGGGATCGTTTCGGAAAGCTGGTGATCTAAATGACGGCATACGGTCTGCTCATTGATTACGAATACTGCTCTGGCTGCCAGTCTTGCGAGGTTGCCTGCAAGGAGGAGCACAAGATTCCCGTTGGCCAGTGGGGCATTCGCATCCTCGACGATGGTCCGTGGGAGTGCACGGACGGTAAGTTCAACTGGAACAAGATCCCCACGCCCACCCGCCTTTGCGACCTGTGCGCCGAGCGCACCGCGAAGGGCAAGCAGCCTTCCTGCGTGCATCACTGCCTGACCGGCTGCATGCAGTACGGCACGGTTGAGGAGCTTGCCAAGGAGCTCGAGGAGAAGCCCAATCAGGTTCTCTTCGTTCCGAAGCCCTATCAGTACTAGGGTTAAGCGGCTGCTTTAACCGCATGAGTTGAGAGGAGGACCCGAGCTTTCCATGAGCTTCGGGTCCTCTTTTGCTTATCGGGCGCGAATGCTTTCGGGAAGGTTCGACGTGGCAAAGGGCGAATTTTCCCGAAGGTATTGGCACTGACGATTGGGAGGTTTTGTATGGGGATTTCCAAAGGGGCGGCTTTCATTGGGGAGCTTGAGGATCGCTATGACAACTACGCCATCCTTTCGAGGCTGTTTCGCGAAGAGGTTGATAAGGAGCTCCTGGTCGATTTATGCGAAAGCCCGGTGGTTGAGCCGGTAGGTCAGCGTGATTTCGACGAGGGGTATGGACGCATACGCGCCTACCTTGACGGAGTAGACGATGTTTCCAAGAAGAAATCGGAGCTGGCAATCGACTACGTCAACGTGTTCCTTGGCTACGGCGCGGATCCGAACGTGGGCGACGATGACGGTAAGATTCGCGCAGCCTATCCTTACGAGTCGGTGTACACCTCGGGAAAGAAGACGCTTACGAGCGGTTTGGCAGAAGGCGTGACCTTGGACTATCGCGCTTACGGTTTCAAGCCCAACAAGCCGCGCATTCTGGCAGATGACCACATGGCGTGCGAACTTGAGTATTTGCAGTATTTGGTGGGGTGCGAGATCGCATACGCGCGCGATGGCGAATACGACCAGATCCCGGCTTTGCGCGACGAGGAACTCAAGTTCATGATCGCTCATCCGCGTGCGTGGATAGACCGTTTTGCCGCCGCCATTGACCAGCGTGCTGAAGTTGATTTCTATCCAGCGCTCGCTCAGATGGCAAGAGGGTGGCTGGATATGGACGAAGCCTATTTGAAGGAGAACTGCCATGAATGATTTTGGACCCGACGGTCGCGGATGGGGCTCGCGCGAGATCGAGTACGACCTGGGGCCCGCGGGACCAGGTAAGAGCATCATCGTCAACATTACACGAGCGGTCATGGTGCGCATCATGGATGCGGAGAACTACGTCCTGTACAAAGCCGGCGAGGATTGCCGCGCCTTTCAGGGCATGTTGACGTCTTCGCCGTATCGATTCCGCATCCCGCGAGAGGCTCATTGGCATGTGGTCATCGACCCCGATACGTATTCGGGCATCGCCGAGTTCTCGGTGCGCCTGCTTGATGATTCGACGTTCGACGACTAGGGAATGGCGTGAATGCGTGGGGCTGGGGGCCTAGCGCGCGTTTGTCAGCAAGACCTCCAGTTCGACGGAAGAGCTATCTTGAGGAGGGTGGCTATGAAACTGTTCAAAGGGCAGGGGACTGCCGATCTTGGCAAGCCGTGGCGCTATGAGGAGGACGGGCTGACGGTTACGCGCGGCTGCGCTTGGTCTCCCCCGGGTTGCCATCCGGTGGGTTGCGGAATCAAGACCTACGTGAACGCCGAAGGCGAGCTGGTGAAGGTGGAGGGTGACGAGAACCATCCCGTAACTGGAGGTCGTCTGTGCGTGCGATGCCTTACCATGCGCGATTACGTGTACAACCCCGATCGCGTTTTGTACCCCATGAAGCGTGCTCGCGAGGATCGCGGCAAGAACAAGTGGGAGCGCATCACGTGGGAGGAGGCCTTCGACACCATTGCTGAGAAGGTGGCCTACTACAAGGAGAACTATGGTGCAGAATCCATCCTCATGCAGGGTGGCACCGGCCGCGAAGGCGGCCCAATGCTACCGGCTTATGCGCAGGCGGCGCTCGGCACGCCGAATGCATCGCAGCCCTTGAGCGGCTATTCCTGCTACATTCCGCGTGTGGCGGGTACCACGTATGTCATGGGCGTTGCCTATCCCGAGATGGACTATGCTGGCGGCCTGCCTGGTCGTTACGACGACCCGATGTTCAAGCTGCCCGAGCTCATCGTCTTCTGGGGCAAGGACCCGTTGCCCACCAACGGAGACGGCCTGTTCGGCCATTCGGCTATCGACATGATGCGTCGCGGCTCCAAGCTCATGGTTATCGACCCGCGTGTTACCTGGGCCTCTACTCGCGCTGACTATCATTTGCGCCTGCGGCCCGGCACCGACACGGCGCTTGCCATGGCCATGCTTGACGTCATCATTTCCGAAGACTTGTATGATCACGAGTTTGTGGAGAAGTGGTGCTACGGATTTGAGCAGCTGGCCGAGCGCGTCGCAACCATGCCCGTTGAAAAAGCCGCGGACATCTGCGGTGTCGAAGCCGATCTTATTCGCGAGGCTGCTCGCGCCTACGCCGCTGCCAAGCCCGCCCAGATTGCCTGGGGCCTGGCCATCGACATGAAGTCAAATGGCACTCAGGCGGGCCACAGCATCTTGGCGCTCGAGGCCATTACCGGCAACGTCGACGTTCCTGGTGGACAGCTGGTGGGAGATGTCAACGACGGTTTGGAGCTCGGTTTTGGCTGGAAGGAACTGGGCGTCGAGCTGCAGAACAAGATTCTGGGTCTTAAAGAATATCCCGCCATGGTGAGCTTCGTGTTGAACGCCCATTGCGACATGGTGCTCGACGCACTTGAGACGGGTGAGCCCTACGCCTTTAAGATGGCTGGTTTTGAGGACTGCAATGGTCTGGCTGGCACCGACTGCGCTCAGCCTGCGCGCTGGCACAAGGCTTACCAGAATTTGGAGTGGTGCTTTGGCATCGACGTGTGGCTGACGCCCACCATTCAGGCATGTTGCGAGCTGTTCCTCCCCCTGTCTTCGACCATCGAGCACGATACCGTGGTGTATTCCCATTACGGCGCCTCACCTATTACGATGGGCGTTGCCAACAAGTCCATCACGGTGGGCGAGGGAAAGGGCGACTGCGAGATCATGTACGAGATCGGTCGTCGCTGCATGCCCATCAACTTCGGCCGTTTTGCAAACTTCTATGAGTTTTTGGAAGAGTACCGCCTCAACGGTAAGACCACGTTCGAGGCTCTACGCGAGGAAGTGGTGCATCAGAAGACCGAAACGCTTTCTTACTATAAGTACAAGTCGGGCAAGCTGCGTCCCGACGGACAGCCCGGCTTCAACACGCCTACCGGCCGCGTGGAGCTGTACTCCACCATGTTCCGCCAGTTCGGCGAGGACCCGCTGCCGTATTACGAAGAGCCGCAGTACAGCCCCGCCTCCACGCCTGAACTGATGGAGGAGTACCCGATGGTGCTCACTACGGGCGCCCGTACCTACTGCTATTTCCATTCCGAGGGCAAGCAGATTCCGTACCTACGCGAGATCAACCCTGATCCCATTGTCGAGGTGAACCCCCAGGATGCGCAACGCTATGGCATCGCCAACGGTCAGTGGGTGCGCCTGACCAACCAGTTTGGCAGCTGTGTGCTGAAGGCTAAGGTGACCCAGCAGGTATATCCGGGTTTGGTGGCTGCTCAGCATGGCTTTTGGTTCCCCGAGGCCGATTCCGAAGAGCCGGTGCTCTACGACATCTGGCGCTCCAACATCAACAATCTCATGCCGCACTTCCATGTGGGCAAGCTTGGCTTCGGCGCGCCGTACAAGTGCCTGATTTGCAAGATCGAACCCATTGCCGATAACTTCGACACTGACATGGCCGAAGTGTGGCGTCGCTGGGGAAATCCCGCTGTGCGCAAGTAAGAGCGCCTTTGAGTGCTTACGCGCACCGTGCGTTTACCGTGGCCGCTTTGCGCTTGACGCAGGGCGGCCACGCTGCTTTTGCCCGCATGGTTTGCGTTGGGGGTGGCCTTGCCGCCCAGGGGCGGTCCAGTTCCCTTGCGCTTGGCGCTAAATTACATAGTTTGAGGGTTTGAACTGGGGTTTTATAGTTTCGAAATAACTCAGTAGTACTCCTTGTCCGATAGCCCATAGTCGAATGAGACTACATGCCCGATAGTTTTGCAGGGTCCGAGCGTCCTAGAATCCAAGCCAAGTTGCCGCCGTGCGGCTCGGGCGTTTTTTCCTGCAGGGGTTAACGGATGGAATGACGCTTACACGGTCGCAAGGGGGTCTGCTCGTCGCAGTTGCGCAGGGGCGCAATGAGGCTGCGGCGGGGGGAACGTGTAAAGTGTGAGGAGAGTGAGAACATGCAATTAGCAGATTACAAGCCTGCTGCAGTCGTCAAGCTTGATTCTCTTTCCGATGTGAACGACATCGGCAAGCCTTGGCGCTACGAGGAGGACGGCATGACCGTCACCCGTACCTGCCCGTGGTCCCCTCCGGGATGCCATCCGGTAGGCTGCGGCCTGAAGCTCTATGTTGACGAGGAAGGTCGTCTGCAGAAGGTCGAGGGCGACGAGAACCATCCGGTTACCCAGGGTCGTCTGTGCCCCAGGTGCATCGCTCTGAAGGACTACGTCTACAGCCCCGCCCGTATTTTTGCTCCGATGAAGCGCGACCGCGCCGAGCGTGGTAACGCCGACGCTTGGGTCGAGTGCAGCTGGGACGAGGCCTTCGAGATCGTGAAGACCGAGTATGAGCGCATCTGCGCCACCTACGGCCCCGAGTCCATCATCGGCATGTCCGGCACCGGCCGTGAGGGCGGCACCATGTCTCTCTACCCGACCATGGTGTTCGGCACCCCGAACTACTGCTACATGCAGTCTGGCTATGCTTGCTACACCCCGCGTCTGGCCGCAGCCGCTTACATCACCGGTTCTACCTACTCTGAGTGGGACTACTCCGGCGCCCTGCCTGCCCGTTGGGATGACGAGCGCTATGAGCTCACCGAGGTCATGGTTATGTGGGGCAAGGCTCCGCTCGAGTCTAACCCTGACGGCTTCTTCGGCCACTCCGTCGTTGACGCCCTGCGTCGCGGCACCCGTCTGATCCAGATCGACCCGCGTGTCAACTGGCTGTCCGCTCGTGCCGACATCCACCTGCAGCTGCGCGCTGGCACCGACACCGCTCTCGCCATGGCGATGCTCGACATCATCATCAAGGAAGAGCTCTACGACAAGGACTTCGTCGAGTACTGGTGCTATGGCTTCGAGCAGCTCGCTGAGCGCGTCGCCACCATGCCCGCCGAGAAGGCCGCCGAGATCTGCCAGATCCCGGTCGAGAAGATCTACGCTGCCGCTCGCATGTATGCGAAGGCCAAGCCTGCCGCCATCCTCTGGGGCCTTGCTGTTGACCAGAAGACCGACGGTATGCAGAACAGCCAGTGCATCATCGCCCTCCAGGCCATCACCGGCAACCTTGACCGCCCGGGCGGCCAGCTCATGCCTGGTGCCGACGCTGGTCACAACGAGCTCGGCTTCGGCTATAAGGAGTGCATCCCGGACGAGCTGTTCAAGAAGATGATCGGCATGGACCAGTACCCCGCGTACTGCAACATGATCCTCAACTCCCAGGTTGACCTTATGCTCGAGGCCCTCGAGACTGACAAGCCCTATCCGATCCGCATGGGCTTCTACATGGCCTCCAACCCGCTGTCCAACACCTCCATGGAGCCGAAGCGCTGGCATGACGCCCTGTGCAAGTCTCTTGAGTTCTGCATCGGCATCGACCTGTTCATGAACGCCTCCATCCAGGCGACCTGCGACCTGTTCCTCCCCATTGCCACCATCGCCGAGCGCGAGGGCACCGTGTTTACGCACTATGCGCCCTGCACCGTTACCGCTGGCTTTATGCACAAGGCTGTCGACTGCGGCAACCTGCCCTCCGACATGGAGCTTGCTTATCGTCTCGGCAAGTACATCCATCCCGAGCGCTTCTCCAAGTGGGCCAACGAGCACGAGCTCGTCGAGGCGTTCCGCCTTGGTGTCAACGACGGCGGCAAGACCTTCGACGAGGTCTCCAAGTGCGTCGTTGCTCAGGTGCCGATCGAGTACTACAAGTACGAGAAGGGCCTGCTGCGTCCCGACGGCAAGCCGGGCTTCGCAACCCCGACTGGCCGCGTTGAGCTGTGGTCGACCGCATACCATCAGTTCGGCGAGGATCCGCTGCCGTTCTACCTCGAGCCTGAGTTCAGCCCGGTTTCCAAGCCCGAGCTGGCCGAGGAGTACCCGCTCATTCTCACCACCGGCGCCCGCGTCACCGCGTTCTTCCACTCCGAGAACCGTCAGATCCCCTACCTGCGCGAGCTCAACCCGAACCCGCTGCTGGAGATCAACCCGGTTACCGCTCAGAAGTACAACATCGCTGACGGCCAGTGGGTCCGCGTTTGGAACATGTTCGGCGAGGCTCTCATGAAGGCCAAGGTCACCGAGGCTGTCGACGAGAAGACCGTTCATGGCCAGCACGGCTGGTGGTTCCCCGAGCAGGACGGCTCCGAGCCGAACCTGTACGGCACCTTCCGTTCCCAGATCAACAACCTGTGCCCGAACGGTCACATGGGCAAGCTGGGCTTCGGTGCTCCTAACAAGTGCCTGATCTGCAACATTGAGCCTGTGTCCGAGTCTTACGACACCGACATGGACTTCGTCTGGGAGAAATTCGGAAAGCTGGTGTAGAACATGACGACTTACGGACTTCTTATTGATTACGAATATTGCACCAACTGCGGCTCCTGCCAGGTTTCGTGCAAAGAAGAGCACAACTATCCCGTAGGCAAGACCGGTATCGCCGTTCACGCCGATGGCCCGTGGAAGATCGACGACGACAACTGGAACTTCAACTACTGGCCGCTGCCGACCGACCTGTGCGACCTGTGCGCTGACCGCACCGCCAAGGGTCGCGAGCCCATCTGCGTGCATCACTGCCTGGCCAACGTCATGTACTACGGCCCGGTTGAGGAGCTTGCCAAGAAGCTCGAGGAGAAGCCCAAGCAGATGCTGGTCGTTCCCCAGTACATGCCGAAGGTGGCAAAGGGCGAGTTCGTCCACGTCGACAAGGGCAACGCCCATGTCGCCGCTAAGATCGAGGTCGAGGGTACCGGTCAGGCATCCTTCGGTGCCCATCGTCACGACGGCAAGGTCGGTACGTTCGAGACCGAAGCCTAAAGGTTTTCCACCGAAGCCTCAGGGCAGCCTGACGGTTGGCTGAGGGTTCGCGAAAGATCGACGGCCCGGGCGCCTGCGTGACGCGGGGGCCCGGGCTGGTTTTGTATTCGGCGGGACTGTCCGCCATGGTTGAGCAGTTCGAAAGGGGAATGCGCATGACTGAACTTGCAAGGCAGGGGCAGGTGGCATATATCCGCTACGAGGGAGGCGTCTTCGGCCAAGATCCGGTCGATAGCCACATGGATGAGCCTCTCGCCGTCATGATCGGCATGGGTCGCGTCCCGCTTGGCGTCGAGAACGCCCTGCGTCAGATGGAAGTCGGCGACAAGGTTCGCTTGGTCATTCCTCCCGAGGAGGGCTACGGCGAGGCGTACGAGAAGTACATCAAATGGTATCCGCGTTCCATGATCCCTCATGGTTACGAGATCAAGCAGGGCACGTTCATCATGTGGGAAAGCGGCGACGGCTTGGCCAAGCGCCCCGCGTTCGTGGCGGAAGCCACCGAGGATATGCTCAAGCTCGACATGAACCATCCCTTTGCGGGCAAGACGTTGGAGTACGTCGTCGAACTTGTTGACCTGAAATAGGAACGCGCGATGTGTTATCCCTGCGATTCCTGCGGCCGTTGCGGCAAGTTTAACCCTGAAAGCCCGCTGTACGTTCCGCCCCCGACGATTCCCTGCTTGAAGTGCGGTGGCGTCGTTGACGGCGAGACCGGCAGGTGCTCCGAATGCGGCGACCAGGCATTTGTCCCCGTAGGCGGGGGAATGAACAAGCTTCGCCCCAAGCATCTTGAATACGAATGAGCCGTGCGGGGGCCAAAGTCCTGCCAGCTCATTTTTGGAAGGAGAGAGAATGACAACGCGTGCGAAAATCGACAGCGGTGTCGAAAACTTCAAGAACGACCTTGGCAAGCCGTGGCAGTGGGAAGAGGGCGGCTACACCGTCACCCGCGGCTGCGCTTGGTCTGCTCCTGGCTGCCATCCTGTTGGATGCGGCGTTAAGTTCTATGTAAATGAAGAGGGTATCCTCGAGAAGGTCGAAGGCGACGAGAACCAGCCCATCACTCAGGGCCGTCTGTGCGTTCGCTGCCTGACGCTTCCCGATTTCACCTATCATCCCGACCGCGTCATCTACCCGATGAAGCGTGCGAAGGAAGATCGAGGCAAGAACAAGTGGGTCCGTACCACCTGGGAAGATGCTTACGACATTATCGAGAAGAACATCAAGGCCCTCAAGGAAGAGTACGGTCCTGAGTCCATCGTGGTCTTCGGCGGCACCGGCCGCGAGGGTGGCCCCATGTGCGGCCCCTACGGCGCTGCCATGATCGGCACCCCGAACGCCTGCTACACTCAGTCTGGCTATGCCTGCTACATCCCGCGCGTTGCCGCAGCCACCTACATCGCGGGTGTCACCTATCCCGAGATGGACTACGCGGGCGGTCTGCCCGGTCGTTATGACGACCCGGCTTACAAGGTGCCCGAGGTTCTGGTTGCTTGGGGCAAGGAGCCTCTGCCCTCCAACGGCGACGGCTTCTTCGGGCATTCCGTGCTTGACTGCATGAAGCGCGGCTCCAAGCTCATCTCCATCGACCCGCGTGCCAACTGGCTGGCCACGCGTGCTGCCTATCATCTGCCCGTGCGCCCCGGCACCGATACGGCTCTGGGCATGGCGATGCTCAACATCATCATCTCCGAGGATCTCTATGATCACGAGTTCGTGAGCAAGTGGACCTACGGCTTTGATCAGCTTGCCGAGCGCGTGAAGACCATGACGCCCGAGATGGCTGCCGAGATCTGCGGCATCGACGTTGAGGACATCTACGGTGCAACGCGTATGTATGCCAATGCCGAGAACGCCGCTATCCTCTGGGGTCTTGCGACTGACCAGAAGGCCAACGGCGCTCAGTCCGGCCAGTGCATGCTTGCCCTCGAGGCTATCACCGGCAACCTTGACATCCCCGGTGGTCAGCTGCTCGGCGACGTCAACGACTCCCTGGGTGACCTTGGCTTCGGCTGGAAGGAGCTTGGCCCCGCCCTGCAGAACAAGATTATCGGCCTCAAGGAGTATCCCGCTTACGTTGGCATGGTTTTGAACTCTCATGCTGACCTTACGCTCGAGGCTATGGAGACCGGCGTTCCTTACGCCATCAAGGGTGGCTTCATTGCTTCCACCAACCTGCTTGCTGGCACTTGCGCCGCTCAGCCGAAGCGTTGGCATGACGCCATGCAGAAGCTCGACTTCGTCTTCGCTGCTGACTGCTGGATCACCCCGACGGTCCAGTGCTGCGCCGACGTCATCCTGCCCATTGCCTCCTTCGCCGAGCGTCAGTCTATGGTGGGTACCCACTACGGTGCTTCGCCGAACATGCTCGGTTCCGTTGTCGACGCCGTCAAGGTTGGCGAGACCAAGGGCGACCTCGAGATCCAGTACGAGCTGGGCTGCCGCCTGAACCCCGGCACCTACGCCCGCTTCGCCAACTTCGAGGAGTTCCGCGCCGAGTTCCGCATGGGCAACTGCGGCATGACCTACGAGGACATGCGCGAGAAGGTCGTCGTTCAGCGCGAGGTTCGCTACAAGAAGTACGAGACTGGCCGCCTGCGTCCCGACGGCAAGCCGGGCTTCAATACCCCGACCGGCCGCGTCGAGCTGTACTCCACCATGTTCCGCCAGTTCGGCGACGATCCGTTGCCCTACTACGAGGAGCCGCAGCGTTCTCCCATCTCTACTCCGGAGCTCATGGAAGAGTATCCGTTCGTCCTTACCACGGGCGCCCGTACGTACGCCTACTTCCACTCCGAGGGCAAGCAGATCCCGCTGCTGCGTGAGCTCAACCCTGATCCGCTGCTCGAGATCAATCCGAAGGACGCCAAGGCGCTTGGCATCGAGGACGGCGAGTGGGTTAACGTCGAGAACGAGTTTGGCAAGTGCGAGCTTCGCGCGAAGGTCACCCCTGTTGTCAAGCAGGGCGTCGTTCATGCGCAGCACGGCTTCTGGTTCCCCGAGGAAGATGGGGAAGAGCCGCATCTGTTCGGCGTCTGGCGCTGCAACATCAACGAGCTTATCCCGCATCATTTCGTGGGCAAGCTTGGTTTCGGCGCTCCCTTCAAGTGCGTCATCTGCAAGGTCGAGAAGCTGAGCAAGTAAGGAGAAAACAATGCGAAACGGACTTTTGATTGACTACGAGTTCTGCTCGGGTTGCCAGTCTTGCGAAGTTGCCTGCAAGAAGGAGCATGGCTTTGGCGTTGGCGTTTGGGGCATCCGCGTGCTTGACGAGGGTCCCTGGGAGATCGATGAGAAGAACCTCAACTGGAATAAGATCCCCACGCCCACCAGCTTGTGCGACCTGTGTGCCGACCGTCAGGCCGAGGGCAAGCTGCCGACGTGCGTGCATCACTGCCTGGCGGGCGTCATGAAGTTCGGTCCTATCGACGAGCTGGTTGTCGAGCTTGACAAGAAGCCCAACCAGGTTCTGTTCGTTCCCGGGCCGTACACCTGCAAGTAAACCTATTAACTAGGCCATTTGAAAGGGGCTGGCTTCGGGTTTTCCGAAGTTGGCCCCTTTTTTGTAATTGAGGAGGGAAACCATGGAGTTTGTGAAGGTTGATCCCATTACCAGCATGAAGAACGCGTTTTCCGTTGAGGGATACAACG
>JAFSHA010000166.1 GCA_017440565.1 Eggerthellaceae bacterium
GCCGTGCCGGGCATGATCGAGACCGCCTACTTCTCCCTGAGCGTGGAGAACGAGGACGGTTCCAGGGAACACTACGTCACCACGCAGACGTTCTACTTCGACGTGCTGCCCAACGCCTGCCAGGACACGGCTGGGATCACCCAAGCCTACTCCTCGCAGATCGAGCAGATGATCCGCTACTGCCACGACACGTTCACTGAGAACGAGGCGGGCAGGCAGTATAAGTTCGACACCAACGAGGCTGCGCGTCAGGAGGCATCCGAAGCTGCTACGCTTCGCGCCAATACCGCCGCTGAGAAGGTTGAGCAGGCGCTTGCCGGCGACATGGGAGACCTGTTCGACGACTACCTCGATTCCAAGAAGGACGTTGCAGGCGGCTTCCCCGCATGGGAGACCTATGAGGAGGGGATCAGGAACGCGGGCACTCCCGACGATGTGACTATCGGCAAGGACGAGGAGAACAAGCTCTACGTTAAGGACGACAGCATCAGCTACTTGAAGCTGCACGGGCTTCCTCTGCCGTACTGCGGCGCGAGCGAGCTTGAGGACTACGTTATCGAGACGGGTATGTTCTCTAACGCGGGCGAGGGATGGAACTCATTTAACTTCAAGGAGCCGTTCGAGGCCATCCCACACGTGATCTTAAGCGTGGAATCGGGCTACGGCGTCGAGATCAAAAACGTCTCCCCGACTGGCTTTCTCTACTACGTAACCGCTGGCGGGGCATCGAGCGTAACGAAGGGCACCTACTACGTGCACACAACCAGCAGCTACTCCTCGACACCGGTTGCGGTGTCGCTGGTCACAGACGTTGGCAGTGGCGGTACGGCAACACCAGACGCCGTGATCGTCAGGTACACGGCGATAGAATACGGAGGCGAGTAAATGGATCTTCAAAGCATTGATCTAATCAATTGGACAAACTACTTCAAATCGAACTACAAGAAGGGCGCGAACAGGCTTGAGACCATCCTCGACACGCCTACGCTCTACAACTCCATGAAGCAAGACCTCCTGCCCCTCACGGTGCTGCTGTCGGGAATCGACGGCCAGTCTGGTTATGTGGCGAAGGCCATCCAGGACAGGGGCAAGGCTGACGAGTTGGTCGAGGCTTACGCAACGCTCGTCTACGGCAGCATGGACAACTTCCTCGCTCTCGGGGCGGAGAAGCTTGCCCTGATGACGGCATCCTATCTTTCCGCCGACGCCATGGGCGTTATCTTGGCGAGCGAAGCCGGTCTTTCCGCGATGATCGGGGACGAGAAGGCGCTGGGGCTTGCTGCGCTCAGCGCCACGTCGCGCGATGCTGTTATGGCAAACTCCACGGCGCTGGCCGAGATCAAATCAACCGAAGATTCTTGCACGAAGTTCATCGCCGGATGTGCGGGATTGAACCCGGCGCGGTACTCGACCTACGCCTCCGTCATGTGCGGCCAAACTGAAATGAATGCCCTCGCTCTTTCTGCGAATGCGCTTAACTTCATCTGCAAAGCAGATGATGCAATGATAGCTTGGATGAACAGCCCGGCCGCCCACATGTTCTACGACGACGTTTACAGCACCCTGCATAACGCACCAACGAGCCTGTTTACCAAGAAGGAGACGTACTACAGCAAAACGTACGAGGCGAGATTCGATTACGGCGGCGCGTCATCCAATGCGTCGGGAACCTGGACGAACAACGGTTCTTCGGATTGGAGCCATGACGCTGCGATCCCGTTCAGCGGAATCACCCTCATCAACCAAGGCGGTGTCTACTTCGGAAATAGCACCGCCGGCATCGACTTCGGATCATCTTTGACTAAGGAGAGCATCCGAATCGCATTAGGCGATACGTTGTCAGACCTCAAGCTGGTCTGCTTTGGCGGCGCAAACGCCTTCTACACGAAGACGTCCGGCAATTCCTCTAACGACAACAGTTGCCGAGGCTATGTCGATGTCAGGTATGCAACCTACGTTCCCAAATAAGGAGGAGATCGCATGCTCGTAAACGGAATCAAATACCACAACCACGCCGAGGGAGCCAATTTCCTCAACCTCGTGCTCGGGGGCACGGTCGACCAGGCCCTCGCCATGGACACCTCTCGCATCCAGTTCATCACCGACGAAGGCGACCTCGCCGAGGAGTTCTTCGGCTTCGTCAAGAAGTCCGCAACCGTAGACGCAGCCACAGGCCGCGTCACGCTCCACTGCGTCCTCGACCCCAGCGGAAGCGGCGCAGCGGTCAACGCGCTCGGAGCGGAACTCAAGGACGTAAAAGCCAAGAACGACGACACCCAGGCGGTCCTCGCCGCACTCCTCGGAGGTGAGTAACCATGGCATACAACATTCAATCGGCAGCGGAGATGCGCAAGGCGCTTCAAATCTTCCTCGCATCCATGGACCCCGAGACCCAGGCAGCCCAGATGCTTGAGGTCTCGACCGTGTTTCCTTCGTGGCAGGTGGGCAAGGCGTACAAGGCCAAGGAGGTGTTTGCTTACGGCGTGAACGGCGTGGGTGATCCTCAGCTTTACATGACGATCGCTAACGTGACCGCAGATGCGACGCACCCGCCTGACGTATCCATTTCGCAGTACAAGCCCATCGGCGTGACCGAGGATGGCTACCCCGAATGGGTGCAGCCGTTGGGCGACACCGATGCCTACGTGCTGGGTGACATCGTGAGCCACAACGGGCAGCTGTGGATTTGCACCCAAGTCAACGGCGGCGTGAACGCCTATGAGCCTGGCGTTTGGGGCTGGGAAGTCTACGAGGGTTAGGGGGTGATGTCTTGATAGAGCTAGTCATTGGCCCGATTCTGAGTGCCTGCCTAGGCGGCCTGTCGGCTTTCATCGGAGCGTGGTTCGCGTTCTCCAACAAGATCGCCAAGTTGGAGGTCATGGTGGGGAACCTTACCTCCGAGGTGAACAAGCACAACAAGGTGATCGAGCGCACCTACCGACTTGAGGAACGAATGGACTCCGCCCTTCACTCGCTCGACGAGGTGAAGGACGAGGTTCACCGCTACCACCACAACTAAGGAGGCCATCATGGCTGAGAACAGAGTTACCCAAGAGGAAATCAACGCCCTCATGGAAGCGTCCGAGCAAGCCGTCTGGGAGCCGTTTCCCGGCGTGACCATCGTGGCTATGAAGCTGCCCTGCGGCTTCGTGGTCGAGGGCATGAGCGGTTGCGTGGACCCCACGCAGTACGACCGCGAAATCGGCGTGCGCATCGCACGCGAACACATCGAGGATCGGCTTTGGATGCTTGAAGGGTACGTCCTCAAGCAGAAGATGGCCGAACGATAGGAGGGAGAGAACCATGGAAAAGACCGAAATCATCCAATGGGTAGAGGCGGCTGCGGTCCGCGCGGTCAAGACGGCGGCTCAGGCAGCCGTGGGCGTGATCGGCGCCACCACCTACATGGGAGGCGTCGACTGGGCGCTCGTGGCGTCCACTGCGGCCCTCTCGGCGATCCTCTCGCTGCTGACCAGCGTAGCGGGCATCCCCGAGGTAGGGGGCGGCGCATCGGTCGCCAAGCTGGCGAAGCACGCCAAGGCCGAGTAACGCTGACGGGGCATCTTCGGGTGCCCCTATCTTTTACGGAGGTGATTGCGTGGCGAAGATCAGCAACGCATCAGGAAA